>JAAKFQ010000039.1 GCA_011064725.1 Chlamydiota bacterium
CCTATGAATAGAAGGTGATGTCTAAGGTTAGTTAAGAATAGATTTGATATCTTCGATGACAGAGTTGTGTTGTTCTTCAACTTCAAAGGAAAGATTTTCAGACATTTGCGATCCTGAAACAGCATTAAAATAAGTTGTATAAATAGAACTGTCGGGATTTTGGACCGCGATGGTATAGACGGGAAGAAAAACCTCTGTCATTTTACGAATGGCAAAATCTTGGCCAAAGGCATTTTCTGCCAATTGTTTGATTTGGTAAGAAGAATATTTTTTAGGAGCAGTAATATCTTGTTTTGTGGTTTTTGTGACCAGCCATTGCTCCACATTTGTTGCAGGATGTTGCGTGAGTTTTGGATGTTCAAAATGCAAGCGGTAGGTTTGCAATGTTTCGACAATCAATTTTTTGCGAACACAACTACGAATCAAGTTCATGAGCGTAGAAGAATTGGTCTTGAGCATGCTAATCAATGATTTTTTGTCCATGACACCGCCAGAGCGTGCAAGAGCATTTAAAATTAAAAACTCTGCTTTGGAAACTTTGGCATTGAGGCAATCTTCATATCCATGAGTCATTTCCCAAGAAAGAGTATCTAGGACCATCTCTCCATTGAGCAAAGACCAAAGGATGAGCCCTTCTGATGTGGTTTTATTATTTCTGCTATATTTGACTTCTAGCAAAAGATAGGGGTGGAGTTTAAGTTGCGGTTCTAGAAAAGCGTATTTTTTATTTTTTAAAAGCGAAGTTTTATGTTTTTCCATCAACTGTTCTGCGCTATAGCGTATTTCTAGCGTTTGGACATCACTTGTTTTGACTTGTCTAGAAACAAAATCAGAAGCAGCAGATCTAAAATCAGGATGATTCTGCCAGAAATAGTAACCGCCATAACAAATGGCAGCAAAAGAAATGATAGAAAAAAGAAACTTCATACTTTGCTTATACCATCCATTAAAATTAATTTACAGTGTCGTTTTATTGACGTATCACTGATCTTAGCACTACCTTCGATTCATAGGCGATCTGCAAGGAACAATTTACTGCGCAGCCTTCCTTGTTCAACTTCATAAGTTGAACTTCTGAACTCTACTTGTATTTTGTCCCTTTCGTTCCTCCTCTGAACAGAATTTACTGCGTAACATCAGCGGCATCATAATTTCAACGAGAGTAAAAACTCAATGTTATTTTTACTTTTCTTTAATTTACCAATCAATAAATTCATTGCATCCAAAGGAGAAAGATCTGCAATTGCTGGGCGTAATCGATAAATTTTCTCTAGTTCGTCTGGGTGATAGAGCAGCTCTTCTTTACGTGTTCCTGATTTAATACAATCGAAAGCAGGCCAGATGCGACGATCAGCTAAGCGGCGATCTAGGACAAGCTCATTATTTCCTGTTCCCTTAAATTCCTCAAAAATCACCTCGTCCATGCGTGAACCTGTATCGACCAAAGCTGTGGCAACAATCGTTAGAGATCCACCATCTTCGATGTTTCTTGCCGCTCCAAAAAAGCGTTTAGGTTTATGTAGCGCATTGGCATCCACACCACCTGTTAAAATTTTTCCAGAGTGGGGTTGGACGGTATTGTACGCTCTTGCAAGTCGCGTTAAGGAATCGAGTAGAATGACCACGTCATGGCCATACTCCACAAGGCGACGAGCTTTTTCAATGCACATTTCTGCAATCTGTACGTGACGTTCTGGTGGCTCATCAAATGTGGATGAAATCACTTCACCTTTGATAATGCGTTCCATATCGGTCACTTCTTCTGGTCTTTCATCAATTAAAAGCACCATCAATTTGACTTCTGGATTATTCACAGCAATCGAATTGGCCATATTTTGCATGATCATTGTCTTTCCTGTTCTTGGAGGAGCAACAATCAAAGAGCGTTGTCCCTTACCAATAGGGGCGATCAAATCGAGCACGCGTGCAGTGTAATTTTTTTCATCAGACGTTTCCATACATAGACGTTCATCTGGGAAGAGAGGAGTGAGGTTGACAAAAGAGATACGTTCTTTTGCTAGATTTGGGGGTTCGAAATTAATTTGATCGATGCGTAAAAGAGCAAAATATTTTTCTTTATCTTTGGGAGGGCGAATGGTGCCATAGATGGTATCTCCCTTTTTCAAATCAAAACGACGGATTTGTGCGGGAGAAACATAGATATCTTCTGCAGAAGGTAAGTAGTTGTAATTGACAGAGCGTAAAAAGCCAAAACCATCTGGCAAAATTTCCAAAACACCTTCTGCGACGAGCACTTCATTGGGACTTTCTGATTTTGCTTTGACAACCTCAAACACAATTTGCGATTTGGTCATTGTCGCAAGATTGGGTAAATTCATCGCTTTGGCAAAAACGACAAGCTGATCAATATTCATTCTTTGAAGATCTGCAATACGCGTCACTTCTTGCTCCGGCGTCTTTTGAGAGACGCTATTTTGCGTCTCTTTGGAGATGCCTTTTGTCTCTTGAGAGACGCCATTTTGCGTCTCTTGCGTAGCGATTTTTTCTTCTAAAGGTTCTACATCTGAATGTGTGGGTTTTTTCTTCATAGGTTACTTTTGGTTTTGGGTTAAAGAATCAAAAAGGGATTGGACCTGTTTTTTTAAAGACTGTTTTGTGCCATTGTTGCTCAGCAAAAAATGTGCTCTTTTTTCTTTTTGTGCTTGTGGCATTTGGAATCGATAGCGTTTTTCAAAATCGCTATATTTGCAGCGTGTTTTTGAAAGTGATTTTTTTGTTTTCATACAAATGACAGTATTAAAAATATTTTCTTGCTTGGATTCAAACAAAAGAGGCGTTTCGATGATACAAAGAGGTGAGTGCTCTTTTTTTGCTTGTTTAAAATGTATTTTGAGCTGATTCATGATGCTTGGGTAAAGTATAGATGTAAGAGAGTTTAATTTTTTTTGATCCTTAAAGACAACATTTGCCAAATTTTTTCTTGATAAACGCCCTTCTAGTTCAAGTTTTTTTTTGATTTTTGTTTGTATTAACGTATCTTTTAACAATTCATGTGCAAGTTTATCACTGCTTACGACATAGGCCCCTAATTTTTTAAAGTAAGAGCAAGCAGTAGATTTCCCACTCGCAATGCTACCTGTGATAGCAACTTTCCTTAATTTTAACACTCTTTCCAATTTTTGCCAATGTTTACATTTACAACAAGGGGGACATCTAGGTCCATGGCCTGCTGCATTTCTTGAATTACGATGGGTTTTGCTCTTTCGACCTCGCTTTCTGGAAGCTCAAAAATCACCTCATCGTGGATTTGTAAAATCATCCATCCTTCGATCTTTTCTTTTTCAAATGCATTTTCGATTTTCAGCATCGCGATTTTCATCAAATCTGCAGCTGTGCCTTGAAGAGGGGTGTTGATGGCCAGTCTTTCGGCCGCTTGCTGGATCATCTTATTGCTAGAGACAATTTCTGGAATTTTGCGCTCTCTTCCAATCAATGTCGTTGCTTTGAGTGTCTGTTTTGTTTTTTCTATACATTGAGTTAAAAAATCATGCACTTTGGGATAGCGATCAAAATAGGCCTTGATAAATGTTTTAGCTTCAATCACATCGATGTTGAGCTGTTTGGAAAGGCCGTAAGCTGTTTGGCCGTAAATGATCCCAAAATTGACAGCTTTTGCAAACGAACGCTGTTGTTTGGTGACACTTTCTTCTGGAATGTTATAAATCATAGACGCTGTAAATTGGTGGATATCTTCGCCTTCTTTGAAAGCTTGCACAAGCGTTGGATCTTTAGAAAAGTGCGCAACAAGTCTCAGTTCGATTTGAGAATAATCTGCCGATAGATAGACCCACCCTGGTTTTTGAGGATAGAAACTTTTTCGAATTTCCAACCCTTCTGGCGTTCTGATAGGAATATTTTGCAAGTTTGGATTGTGGCAAGATAGACGTCCTGTAGCAGCCATCGTCTGATTGAATGTGCAATGAATACGCTTTGTTTTAGGATTGATGTATTTTGGAAGCGCATCAACATATGTATTTTTAAGCTTTGTGTAGATACGGTACTCTAAAACATGTTTTGCAATTGGATAGGTATTTTGCAAATTTTCTAACACACCACTTGCTGTAGAATAAGCGGTTTTCGTTTTTTTCAAAGGCTCAATGCCAAGCTTGTCAAATAAGATTTTTCCAAGTTGCTGTGTGGAATTGAGGTTGAAAACTTCACCAGCAAGTTCAAAAATGTGTTCTTGCAATTGCCCAATTTTGTGATTGAGTTTGTCAGAAAGTGCGATCAAAGGATAGGGATCTAGAAAAATGCCCGTATCTTGCATCTTTGCCAATACAAAAAGCAAAGGGATTTCTAATTCAAAAAGCAGATGTTCGAGTTTGCTTTCTTTAAGTTGTTGTTGAAGCGTTTGTTTTAAACGAATCGTGTAGTCCACATCTTCTAAACAATAATCTTTGACTCTTTCGATCTCGACATCAAAGAGCGTTTGTTTGAGTTTGGGCGGACCGATCAAATCTTTAATGGAGGTCTTTACTTTGCCAAAAAATTCCAACGAAAGATGGTCTAAAGAATGCCTGTGAGAATGGGCAAAGAGCAAGTAAGAGGCAATCATCGTATCAAAACAGATCGATTGAATGACAAGACCATGGCGTTTTAACACAAGAAAATCATATTTGATGTTGTGTCCAAAAAAAGGTTTTGTTTCAAACAAGATTCTAAGTTTGTCAACAATAGTTTTCGGATCGAGTTTTCCATTAAAAGCGATATACCACCCTTGTTTTGGCTTTATGCCAAATCCAATTCCGACTAAAGAGGCTTGCATGGGATCTAGGTGATTGGTTTCCACATCCACGCAAATCTCTTCTGCTAATAAGAGGGTCTGAATTAAAGCATCACACCCATCTTCTGTATCAATGAGTTGGTAATCAACAGGGTCGTCATCGCTTTTTTTTTTGGACGACTCTTGCGTAAGCTGTTTTAAAAATATGCTGAATTTCATGTTTTTATAAAATTCAATAAGCTTTTCTGTGTCTGGTTCTTTAATCAAAAAATCTTGTGCGGATTTTTTAAATTCTACGTGGTGCAAAGTGGTGAGCTGCACATTGATTTCAAGTTGCTCTTGATAGTCATCTAAAAGCGCTGCCTTTTTTCCATTTTCGACTTTGTCTTTATTAGCTAAGATATTATCGAGCGTTTTAAATTCATTCAGCCATTTTGCCGCTGTTTTAGGACCAACGCCCTTGAGCCCTGGAATATTATCAGACGCATCTCCAACAAGCGCTAAGTAATCACGAATTTGATCGGGTGCAACGCCAAAAAGCTCTTTCACTTTTTTAGGTGTGATCATCAGATTTTGTTTGTGTGTATTGATCAGCGTGATGTTTTGAGATGCAAGCTGGCAAAGATCTTTGTCGTGAGAGCAGATATACGCATGGGCGTTTTGTTTTTCTGCAAAAAGAGCAAGCGTGGCGATCACATCATCAGCCTCAACACCTTCAACACACAGTGTTTTAAGGCCCAAAAGCTCGCAATACTCTTGTGCTAAAGCCATTTGCTTAATTAAATCATCGTCTGCTTTTTCGCGATGCGCTTTGTATTCTTCATAAATTTCTAAGCGACCTTGTTTGTTTTTAGGACCATCAAAAACAATCGCGATATGTTCGGGCTTAAAATCTTTAAGAATTTTTTGAATTTGTAGAATAAATCCATAAAGCGCATTGGTTGCCATGCCTTTATCGTTTGTCATCGAAGGCAGTGCGTGGTGTGCGCGAAACACATAGGCTAAAGCATCAATCAGAAATAACTTTTCCATGGAGGGTTATTGTAACGCAAGCGTGTGCAAATAGCAAACCTTGCCTTGAAGCTTTTTGGGAATGGTAAAATCTAAATTTAAAAAGGATTGGAACTTAGCTTCGATATTTGCAAAATCAAAAAAACTTTTTTTAGGTTGCATTAACATCACGTGATAAGGCTGAGAGGCATCCATGTCAGCAGCAGTCAAAAGCTCTGTTAAAAAGCCTTCATAATCCATACCGGCTTTGTCAATATAGCCGAGCGCTTGAGCTTCTGGTGCTGCATAAATATTAGCTCCATAGTCTTGAATTATCTGTGTTCTTGAGAGCTTGGGCCTGTTTGTGACGACCACATCCAAAAATGTTTGATAGAAGAAATCCATCAATTTGAGCTGCTTTTGACCTTCATCAGGTGCCCAAGGTCTAAAGGGATTCATCTCATCTTTTCCTTTTCCGACAAAAAATGTTTTGGATTCAATGCCAAAGCGTTCCATGAGACGTGCCACATTAAAATAGGGCGCTTTAATCACACCAACAGAGCCAATCACGCTTGTGTATGAGGCATAAATCTTGTCCGCTGCACACGCAATATAAAATCCTCCAGAAGCACACAGCCCTTCAACAAAGGCATAAACAGGAATCTTATACTTTTTTTTATATGCTTTAATCGCACGGTAGATGATATCTGAATCGATCGCATCTCCTCCAGGAGAATTGATATGTAAAACAAGTGCTTTGACTCTTCCCTTAAATCTTCCATTTTGCGAAGCGGTCAATAGGCCCAAAATATCTTGCGCTGTTAAATTGATATCTCCAATTGTACCAGTAATATCAAATCCCAACAAAACAGGTGTTTTGGTATCAAAATTTGTAGGTAATTCACCATCTGCATTGGGCAAATAGACCTCTTTTGTCTGCATACTGTATTGAGGTACTTTCCCAGATCCCATGGCGTCAAATAAAAACATGACAATAGCCAGGCCAATTCCTAAGCCAAAAATGACAAAAATTGCTTTTAAAAAGCTACGTAAAACAGATTTGAAAATAGAAAGTTTTTCTTTTACCATATTAAAGCCAAATTGACATATTTCAAGATTTTACACAACGATAAAAATCTTGAATTTTAATCATTTTAGAAGTATAATTATTCAACTCATAAATAAGGAGACCAATTATGACAGCAATTCAAGGATTTGATTATCCATCAAACATACAATTTGAAGAAAAAGAGGGTCTGCTCGTCCAAAAAAATGAACCAGGTTATTTCGAGCGCATGGATACGATCAGGCAGCGTCGTTTTATTGTTTATGGTTTGATGATAACAGGTATTTTAGTAACAACAGCATTAGCTGTTAAGGCAGTTACACATGAAAGGATAAACGCGTATCTTGGCACGTTTTTTATACTGTCTTCTATCGCAATTACTGCATTTGTGTCGATATATTTTATACCAGAGCAAGAGTTTAATTTCGAAACAATGAGACATGAAGATGTAAAGCATCTAGAGGATTCTAAATTCCGCGAAGCATGGCTAAAAGGATTAAAGGAAAATGGGAAAAATATAGACGATCTTTTATCTTACATTAATCAACATGGTACTGACAACATTCAAAAGTGGGGACTTAGATTACATCCTGATTCTTGCCCATTAATCACAAAGGAAATCATAAGAGATTTTATTATGAATGAACAAGACATGTCCACGCTGTTTAGAGCTTTTAATAAGGATTGTTATTCATTACCAAAAGAAAAAAGGCATTCAGCTAATTTCAAAGAATGGGCTTATGAGGCCCCAAAATTTATTGAGTTTGTTGACAAACACGCTATTTTATCTCTAGAAGATAAAAAGGAAATCGAGAAAAAAATTGTTCGTTTTGTGATGACAGCTCAACAACCCTCAATACTTCTCCGGAACAAAGAAGCTCTTGTATCTTATGGGTTTAATGTAACTCCAGAAATGCAACAGCTTTTGCAGTTGGTAGGGGATTGTAAAAAAGAAATGGAAGAAATGACAGGGAGTTTTAAAGAAAAACTCGAAGCATTAATTCAAGAACTTTCTGAAAATATTCAAAGCGAAGAAAAAGAGGTTATAGCAGATGACAGCAATCCAGGGATTTGAGTATCCATCAAACATACAATTTGAAGAAAAAGAGGGTCTGCTCGTCCAAAAAAATGAACCAGGGCCTTTCGAGCCGTATGATGAACATCGAAACTCGTTATTTTAGCATTGATGTAGCACCAACCGTAGGTGTTGTGGGTTTTTTTGGGATCCAACTTATTTCACCTCAAGATTCAACAGCAGGTCCTGTTTTGGCAATAGCTTTTTTAGTAATCGGTGTTGCAGCTTGATTCTTAAAGCCAAAATCTCCGCAAGAGGCTATTTCTCAATATCGGTCAGATCTTTTAAAAGAATTACAAAAAGATGAAAAGACTATACAAGACCTTTTAGATTATATTGATCAACATGGGATTGAAAATATTGAAAACTGGGGGCTTAGATTGCATCCGGATTCTCATCCATTAATGACTAAAGAAATCATGCATGAATTGGTGATGAACAATGAGAGTATTTGGATATTAGATCGGCTTTTTGTCGAACTTAAAACAAATGTTAAGCTGATGGATCTTTTGCAAAAATATGATGTGTTATCCGAAGAAGATAAGCAAATCCTTGAAAAAAAATGGGTGGATTTTCTTCCAATATATCAAGAAATGGGGAAGTTAGAGGCTTTTGTCGAAGATCTCAATTTTTATGGCTTTAATACAACCCCAGAAATGCAACAGGCGTTAGCAAATCTGCAAAACAAAGAAGAGGTCATAGTAGATGACAACAAGTAGTGAAGGTTTGAATGAAAGTGTTTCAGAAATGTTTTCTCCGATGTTCATGGGAGCTGGATGCGCATGTTTATATAACGGATTTGCTCATTCACATAGGTTAGCAATAGTCACAAGTGCTATATTGTGCGTTGCCTCTGCAGCATTTGGGTTTTACTCTAAAAATTATTCTAATGATTCAAAATTCAACAAGGCACAAAAAGCATGTTTTTGTGTGTTTGGAGCCTCAGGAGTATTTTTTGGCGGAGGCATAAGTTCTAAGAAACATATTGTCCTGAGCTTGCTTGTTGACTTTGTGGCATTGGTAACGTCTTGTTTTCTAGAAACAAAAAAACGTAAAACTAACGAAGTTTCCTAAAAGAGCGATGTCAAAAGGATCTTGAGAGTCAAATAATATTTAACGAAGAGGAATAAAATGGGAACAACAGCCATTGCAGCAAGTGATATAAGCACTGAAACGATCAATACAGATCTCAGATATTGGGAAACAAAAGATGGTGCACACAACATTGCTTGGGGTGGTCTTGCAGCCTTTATTCTTGGGGGTGCAACGGTGATTATTGGCCGTGCTGAGAAAAGAAATGTAGTCATTGGAGGTGCTATTGCTCTTGCAGGTGCTATAGCAAGTTTGTATTTTTCTTCAGGGAAATATTATCATGATCCAAAAGCGCGTACAGAATATAACAAAGAATTAACAAGTGGGCAAAAAACGCTAGAAGAATTTATTCAAGAACATGGTTTTGAAAACATAAGAACATTTGGTTTTGAGATTTTAGAGCATCTGATTGTCACAAGAGAACAGATAAAAGAACTGTTTTTTAAGCAAAACCCAAATCTTTTGTTATCACTTTACGATAGAAAGTCTCTTTTTATTCAATTGTTAAAAAATGAGGTTTTCGATTCTCAAGAGCTTTGTGAAATGGAAAGAGAGTTCATCCTAAATTTGAAAAGATCTGATGATGGGGTTTTACATCTATTCTTGTTAACAGATAGCATCAATGAGGCAGGCTTTAATCAAACTCCAAGCATGAAAAAGGCCCTCTCTTGGATAGAAAAAACTAGAGAGCAGTTTTTAAAACAAGCAGCATCAATCTTTACTTTCAAAGAATTGGATCTGCCGGCACATTATTTCGATAATCGCCGTTTTTCAAGCCATTTTCGTCATAAAAATCATTTTGATTATAGACATAATAGAATGGGTCATACTTCTGAAATTAAATGGAAGCAAGAAAAAATCCCGATGTTTGTGTCTCATGATCATCACGTCATTGTTTTTAGAAATGGATACTCAGAGATTTCGTCTCCTTTTGCTATGAGATCGATAACTCTGCAGGAAAATAGCCATCTTACAATTAAGGGGAAAACGATTCGCCTTGAAATTTTAAATTTAGAAGGTGGGAAGCTCCATTTTCCAGATTCTATAATTTTTGATTTTTCAGGCTTTAGAATTCAGGGTGGTATGTTAAAGAAAATAATAGAAAATCTTGAAAAAAGAGCCACAATTGACCGAAGCAGGCTAGAGCAATATTTGAATTACATTAAACAATTTCAGCCAGAATTTCAAAAAGATCTTGTGAGCTAAACGGCGATTAGCTATAATGATCCATTAAAAATTAAACACTTTTAGTAAGGAGAAGTTATATGAGTACAGCAGCAGTATCAGCAGGTGATGTCAAAATAGAGGTGATCGATACAGATCAAATTAGATATTCAGATACAAAAGAAGGCGGGCACAAAATCGCTCTTGGTGGTTTTGCGGCCTTTATCGTTGGAGGTGCAATCGCAATAGTTGGCGTTGGTATGAAGAAAAATGTAGCCGCTGGAATCGGTGGAGCGGCTGTGGCTCTTGTGGGAGCTGCAGTAGGTTTGTATTTTTCTTCAGGAAGATATTATAAAGATCCCAAAGCGCGCGCAGGGTATAACAAAGATCTTCATACAATGTCTCTTCAAAATTTTATTGCAACCTATGGCTGGGAAAATATTAAAAAATATGGATTTGCTATTACTAAAGAAAAATCTCCTCTTGTTACTCAAGAGCAGATGGAAAACGTCTTTTTTGAAAGAGCAAAAGATTTACAAAGTTACATGAACCTTCATCAAATTTCTGTAGCAGCCACATGCACATACAAAAAAATTGATGGGCCCATTTGGGAATACTTGGCAAATGGGATGTTTACAACAGAAGGTATTGCACAATTACATAAAAAGTTTGGCAAAGAACTTGATGATTATCAAGCTTCCTTTTTGTTTGCAAACTTAAGAGAATTGAAAAAATATAGCTTTAATCGATATGGCGCACTGCAACCTCATTTTGATTGGTTGGAACAAAGCCGTGATCTTTATGAGCAGATTATAAGAAATTTCAAAATTCAAGAAGAGCAGGTTAGAAAAAACAGAGATCAGCAACTTGAACTTGCAAAAACAAAAGCAGAAAACAGATCGCTTAAAACTCAAAATGTGGTAGAACGTTTCCGAAGCCACACTGATAATAACACCCATGTGGAGCTTTCTGAAAAAGCACAAAAACAGGGTGAAAAGAGGATCAAAAAGCAATTAGATCTCACCGAAGCTTCTATTGAAAGTCAATTTCAAAAAGAGCTTAACCAGCTTGTAATGAAATTCCATCAAGATATGGGAAATCTAGATATGCAGCATGGAATTTTTAAAGCACAGTTGAGATTTCAACCATCTCAGCAAGCATAGCTTGTAATATTTGGCGTGTGGAGTTCTACACGCTAATTTTCTATTCGTAATTTCTGATAGGCGTTGGAAAGCTCGCGAAGAGCAAGCAAGCCAAGAAGAATAAAGCCATAAAATACATAATTGGGCAGAGTGTAATTCAGCGTGATTAAAATCAGGACGATAAATTGGCACGCAGTGGAAACCTTACCCCAAAAAATCGAGCGAAATTGCTGTTTTTTCCAACCCTTTGTGATGGTAAGATAGCAGCCAAACAGAATCAGGGAAAAATCTCTAGAAAGTAAGCATAAACCTTGCCAGTATACAAATTTGTGTTCCAAAAACAATACCACTAATACAAAAAAGACAAAGAATTTGTCCATTAGAGGATCTAGAATTGCCCCAAACCGCGAAGTTCTTCTTTGAAGACGTGCAAAGTAGCCATCAAAAATATCAGTGAGCATCGCAAGAAAAATTGCCAAAATTCTGATATAAGGATCTTTGAATAAAAATAAAAAGGCCAGAGGCGCTCTAAGAGCAGATAGTGTATTACTAAGGTTCAGCATCTTGATTGTTTTTCTTTTTTTTATACCAGATGAAGCCAATTATAAAAAGAGCAAAGAGACTAAATAAAAAGACATTAAATATTTTAAGCGTGCCTAAAAGGGCTTCATAGTTTTTTCCAAGAGTAAAGGAAAGGTAAAAAAGCACACTATTGGAAACTAAGCAGGCAATCCCATCAGCAAGAATAAATTTTAAAAAATGCATTTTACTCATACCGGCTGTCATAAAAAGAGCATTACGAAAACCAAAAGGAATAAAGCGACCAAAAAGAAGTGTTAAAAAGCCATATTTTTTATAAAAATGTTGTATTTTCTCTAGCCGATTTTTTTTAAAAATAGATTTAAATGGGCGGACATTTTGCAATTTGGGGCCAACGATCCTCCCAAGCCAGTAGACAATCCAATCACTAAAATAGGCACCTAAAAAAATACATATAAAAATTTTTGCTGTATTTTCCGGATTCAGCGTTGCTGAAATCGTACCTCCCAAAATGATTAAAAGATCTTCAGAGATAGGGAGATTAAACCCAGCCAGCATTAAAAGCGAAAAGATATACCAATGCGCCATATGACTGTGTTCCATGATAAATTGGACAATTGTTTCCATGCAGCAATTTTAACAATTTTCCCATAAAAGAGTAAGCTTAATTTATTGCGTAAGTATCATTTGGTAAATTAAAATTTTTGATTGACCAAAGCGCTTTTTGTCAATGAGCTTAAGATGATTAAGTGGAATGTCCATGTGATATTCAGAAGAATCTTCTAAAAACAAAAGACCATCTTCTTTAAGGATGTGACAACTGTCTAGTTTTTGTAAGACTTTTTTTGAAAGGGATTCTGTGCTTGTAGAATAGGGAGGATCTGCATAGATGAGATCAAAGGTGTGTGTACCCAAGTATTCAAGCGCTTTAAAAACGTCTTGTTTGATGATACAGGTATTTGCATCTTGGTTTAAAGTTTCGATGTTTTGTTTCAGAAGGCGGCAATTTGTTGCATCCTTTTCTACAAATGTGACAGATGCAGCACCATTAGAAAGCGCTTCTAAACCCATAGCGCCGCTAGCTGCAAAAAGATCTAGAAATGCAGCCCCTTCGATCTGATTTTGGCAGATATTAAAAATGGCTTGTTTGGTGATTCCAAGTGTAGGTCTTGCACCTTTGGGGCTTTGTAATTGACGGCCTTTAAATTTTCCAGATAAAATATGCATCATTCTTCTTTAAAACTGATGTTACGCGATAAATCTAATTTAGGGGAAGAGCGAAAAAGGCAAGATACAAGGATTGCGATGAAGCTCAACTCCAAGAG
>JAAKFQ010000040.1 GCA_011064725.1 Chlamydiota bacterium
CGACTACATCATCCAAGATAATAAAATCGTTATCATCGATGAACATACAGGACGCGCACAACCAGGAAGACGTTTTTCAGATGGTTTGCATCAATCCATCGAAGCCAAAGAAGGTGTGAAAATCCAAGAAGAAACACAAACATATGCCACAATCACTTTACAAAACTATTTTAGACTTTACGACAAATTGGCTGGAATGAGTGGAACAGCCATGACAGAAGCGCGTGAATTAGATGACATTTATAAACTCTATGTTGTTGTCGTTCCTACCTACAAACCTTCTCAACGCACGGATTACAATGATGAGATTTACATGACAGAAAGGGAAAAATACCACGCCATTTTAAAAGCAATCAAAGAGCTGCATGCACAAGGCAGACCCATTTTGATCGGCACAGAATCTGTAGAAATCTCTGAAAAATTGTCTCGCATTTTCAAAACAAATAATCTGCCGCACACGATTTTGAATGCGCGCCATCATGAAAAAGAAGCCGAGGTTATTGCACAAGCTGGACAAAAAGGAGCGATTACCATTTCGACAAACATGGCAGGTCGTGGAACAGATATTAAACTTGGAGAAGGTGTTGCTAAATTGGGTGGTTTACATGTACTTGGCACCACAAGACACCATTCTAGACGTATCGATCGCCAACTCAGAGGACGGTCTGCTAGGTTAGGAGATCCTGGATCTACAAAATTCTACGCCTCTTTTGAAGATTCTTTAATTCGCATGTTTGCATCACCTAAAATGACGCAACTCATCCAACGTTTTAGACCTCCTGAAGGAGAAGCGATCACTTCTCCTATCCTTACACGTTCGATTGAAACAGCACAAAAACGCATTGAGCAGCGCAATTTCACCATTCGCAAACATACACTTGAATATGATGACGTGATGAACACACAAAGAAAAGAGGTGTACCATTATCGCTTAGAGCTTTTAAAAGCATCGAATTTGATGCCCTATGCAGAAGAAATCATTATACATGTGATCGAACACATCACATCAGAACTTAATCCATTTGATTCAAAACTTTTTGCTGAATGTTTAATGGAGCAATTCCCCCTCACTTTTGAAACGCAGGATTTTTCAAACACAAAACAAGAGGCAGAAAAACAAGCTATAGAAAAACTCCACCAAGCTTTTTTAACAAAAATCACACACCAAAAAACAAAACTCAAAGAACATCATGAGCTTATAGAAAACTTGTCCAATGCAGGATTGATCACAGCGCAAATCGATGACGTGAATGTTGACGATATGCTTTATCAAATTCTAAGAACACTGTTTGTCTCAAGTATTGATAAACAATGGCAAGAGCATCTGCTTCACATCGACCATTTGCGTACAGAAGTGGGCATGCGTGCCATTGGGCAAAAGGATCCCCTAATGGAATTTAAACACGAATCATTTACACTATTTGATCGTTTCATCAACACTTTGCGCCAAATCATCGCAAAAAGCCTCTTTAAATTTGAAATCAATGTTCCTGACACACAAGCCATCGAACAGCGCTTAGCACAACTGCAGATGACAAAAGAACGTTCATTTATGGATGCGCCCACACCTCAAGCAGAAAAAACGATTGAAATTGAACCTGTGCAAGAGACAAAAAAACCGAATCGCAACGATCCTTGTCCTTGTGGCTCTGGGAAAAAATACAAGAAATGCTGCGGCTTTGCAGCAAGCATCAGTTCTTAGATTTGAGTTTTTTGTAATTTCTAATCCCAAAATAGATGGAAATCGTAGAGAGCAGAAAGATAAAAAGCGTGTATGTAGCATTGTAACGCAAGGTTAAATATCCCTCTTGTGAAAATAAGAAAATCCCACAACTTAAAATAAAAAGTGTCATTCCTGGAAGCAAAAAAAGTAGGCTCATAATTTGATGGCGAGATTGTTCATGATCATTAATTTCTCTATCTAATTCTTGTTTTGGAAGGCTTGTCGATTCATCACTAAATTCGAATGAAGGTTTGATAGGACTTTGTGGAACATTTGTAAACTCATAGATTCCATCAAACAGCTTTTCGTTTTGACTACGATCCGTTCCCTCAAAGCTTCCTCCGCAAAAAGGACATGTGACAACCTCTTCGGGAACTTCCCCTCCACAATCCCAACAAAGCTTTCTTCTTTTCGTATAGACCATATTGGTTTCAAGTGTGCATCACATGTAAAAAATAAGCAAATGGAATTTTTTTTCTAACAAAATTTACTGCGTAACATCAATTATGAACAAACATTCTTTTTAATTTTACGTGTTTGAATACACCTTTTCATTTAACCGAATTTAGAGTATACTTAGTCCCATGACTCAAAGGCATACGTATGATATTATTGTGATTGGAAGTGGGCCTGGTGGCTATGTGGCCGCTATTAAGGCAGCACAAGCAAAAAAATCTGTAGCGCTCATCGAAGCTAAAGATTTAGGAGGCACATGTCTCAATTGGGGATGCATTCCAACAAAAACCCTGATATCAAATACTCATCTTTTAAAGAAGATGAAAATGTGCCAAAAATATGGCATCCATACTACCGATCTTTCTTTTGATTATGCGCAAATGAAGACGAGAAAAGATCATGTTGTGTCTAAAATCCGCACCTCTTTAGAAGGATTATTAAAAGCCAATAAGATCGACATTATCCGCGGTTTTGCAAAATTTGAAGCGCCCTTTAAAGTCAAAGTGCAAGGAGAGAATAGCGGTTTTTATGAAGGCGAAAAAATGATCATTGCTACGGGAAGTGAGTCTCGATCCATACCCGCTTTTCCCATCGATAATGAAAGCATATTGGGCGCAAGAGCCATGCTAGAACAAACACACCTTCCCAAACGCCTTGCCATCATTGGTGGTGGTGTCATTGGATGTGAATTTGCTTCTCTTTATCGAGAACTGGGTGTTGAAATCACCATTTTTGAGATGCTCGATCGGATTATTCCCATGGAATCTAGTATTTTATCCGAATTTTTAACAAAAACCTTCCAAAAGACAAATGTGGAGATTAAAACAAGTGTTCAAGTCAAGGCGATTGAAAAGCTTGAAGGAGGAATTCAAGTCATTTTAGCAGACGGGCAGGCGTTTGATTTTGATCTAGCCCTTTGTTGCGTGGGAGTGAAATTAAACACAGATCACATTGGATTAGAAAAGGTAGGAATCGTGACAAATAATGGTGCGATTGTGGTGAATGAAAAAATGGAAACCAATGTGAAAGGACACTATGCAATTGGAGATATTACAGCAAAATACATGCTCGCTCATGTCGCTTCTCATCAAGGTATTGTGGCTGCGGCAAATGCGATAGGAAAAACAGCTTCTATGCACTACAACGCCATTCCTTCTGTCATTTTCACAGATCCAGAAATCGCCTCTTGCGGCATGACAGAAGAAGCTGCCAAAGAAAAAGGGCTTGATATTGCGACAGGAACATTTCCCTTCTCTGCGCTTGGAAAATCCCAAGCATCCATAGAAACTGAAGGATTTACACACATTATTTCAGATAAAAAAACTAGGCAGATACTAGGCGGGCGTGTTGTTGGCATTGATGCAAATATACTCATCGCAGAAATTGCTCTTGCCATTCAAAACGAACTGACTTTAGAAAGTCTTTGTGAAACTGTGCATGCTCATCCAACTCTGTCAGAAAGCTGGATGGAAGCGGCTTTTTTGGCACAAAACCATCCATTGCATTGGCCCCCAAAAATATAATGGAAGATAAAAAAAAACGCATTCCTCATTATTTGCATCACTCTTTGCCCAACGCAAAAGACTTTGCTTATACCAATAAAGTGGTCAAGCAAGCCAAACTCCCCACTGTATGCGAAGAGGCCAAATGCCCCAATCGATTTGAATGTTATAGCCAAAAAATCGCCACATTTCTCACGTTAGGAAGCCGTTGCACAAGAGCATGTCCTTTTTGCGAAATTGATTTTGACAAAGCGCCACCCCCTCCTTCCAAAGATGAGGCTGTACATATTTGCAATTCGATAAAAAAATTGGGTTTAAAATATGTGATTCTAACTATGGTCACACGAGATGATTTAGAGCTAGGAGGAGCAAATGCATTTGTCTACATCTTACAAACGATCAAAACAAACTTTCCCTCTCTTACGATTGAAGTATTAACAAGTGATTTTGAAGGCAATCCCCATGCGATTCAAGTGGTTTTGAATGAGCAACCTGCAATTTTTAATCATAATATCGAGACTGTCGAAAGATTATCACCCAAAGTGCGCCATAAAGCTTCTTACTCACGTAGTTTAAAAGTCTTAGAATTTGCTAAACTGTCTAACCAAGCCAATTTTATCAAATCCGGCCTGATGGTAGGGCTTGGAGAAACACAAAAAGAAGTTCAAAAGGCCATGTATGATTTAAAAAATGTGGGCGTGGATATTGTGACAATTGGACAATATCTTCAAGCAAGCGCAAAAAAACTCAAAGTTAAAGCCTTTATTCCCCCAGAAATTTATCAAGAATATGAGCATTTTGGAAAAGAAAACGGACTTTTTGTCTACGCAGGTCCTTTAGTCCGTTCTTCTTATAATGCCGCTTCCATCCATCAAATGCTCCAATCTAAAAAACAGCATCAATCACTAACAGCCAGTGGTTTAAGTCATTAATTTTTCCGCAACTCATCTAGCTGTAATTAATTGTAATTATCTATTGATATTGTTTAATAAACATTGTATTTCGAGGTTAAAAGACAAAATGATACTCGATGAACAATGTAACGTGCATTATACTCGCAGGAGGCAAGGGAACGCGCCTCTATCCTTTGACCAAAAACCGGGCTAAGCCTGCTGTAACTTTTGGAGGAAGGATCAAATTGATTGATATTCCCATCCATTTAGCCAAAACCGCTAAGATTGAAGACATTTACATCTTAACTCAATATCTAGCGTCCTCGATTCATGAGCATATCGATGCACATTATATGGAAGATAAGATCGAGCTCATTTGCCCTAACAAACAAGAAAATATTGTCTTTGAGGGCACAGCAGACGCTATTCGAAAAAATCTGCACATATTTGAGCCTCTAGATACAGAATACTTTCTCGTCCTTTCAGGAGATCATGTGTATGACTTTGATTTTAAAAAGTTTATCGATTACGGGATAGAAAAAAACGCTGATATGCTAGTGATGTGCAAACCTGTCAATAAGACGCAAGCGAATAGGCTAGGTATTCTTCAAATTGATCCTGAGTACCAAATCTCCAATTTTGTAGAAAAACCCCAAGATCCCAATCTCATAGAGACACTTCTTGTTCCTGATACAGAAGAAGTTCTAGGTTCCATGGGAATTTATCTGTTTAAAAAAGAAACGCTTATCAATCTATTACAAGAAGACCAAAGAGAAGATTTTGGTAAACACTTAATTCCCTCTCAAATAAAAAAGGGAAAAAGTTTTGCCTATGCTTATGATGGGTATTGGGAAGATATTGGAACCATCAAAACGTTTTTCCAAACGAGCTTAGATCTGACCAAAAAGGATTTCAATCTTAAAAAAAAACTGCTTTCCAAAAACTTTTATCATTTACCCAAACCCACCATTTGTACACAAAAACTTCAAAACTCCATCATTTGTGAGGGCACAAAAATAGAAGCTCAAGAAATCAAAAATACCATTTTAGGAATAGGATCTGTTGTAAAAAAAGGCTCTTTAATCAAAGATTCTATCATATTAGGCTCACATGAACTTGACAAGGGATCAATCATTGGCGAAAATTGCATGATCAAAAATACGATCATTGATCAAAATGTCAACATCGGAAATAACGTCGAGCTTCTTAATAAAAATAATCTCTCAGAATATGAAGATTCCAACCTTTTAATCAAAGATGGCATTATTGTTGTAAAAGAAAACGCCTCCATTCCCGATGGTTTTTCTATTTAAAATATATTAACATGAATTTATGCGTATTTTTGCAATTAGTGATCTGCATTTGAGCCTATCATGTCCAGAGAAAGACATGTCTGTCTTTGGGCCCAATTGGGAAGATTACCAAGAAAAAATTAAAACACATTGGCAAAGCATTGTAAAAGATGAAGACCTAGTACTTATTGCAGGAGATATTTCTTGGGCTATGCGTCTAGATCAAGCATGCATTGATTTGGAATTTATCCATTCTTTGAATGGATCAAAAGTGATCTCCAAAGGCAACCATGACTATTGGTGGTCTTCGCTTACAAAAGTAAAAAAGATTCTGCCTTCTTCCATCCAAGCAGTTCATCACAATGCTATAGACATCGATAATGTTTCGATTTGTGCCACACGTTTTGGAGATTCTTTAGACTTTAATTTCGATAGTATTGTTGATGTCAATCCTTCACAAATAAAACAGCAAGACCCAAAGGAAAAGGAAAAAATCTACATACGTGAATTGAATCGACTAGAGATTGCTTTAAAAGAACTGAACCAAAGCGCTGCTATCAAAATCGCCATGGTGCACTATCCTCCAATTAGTCTTGATTTAAAAGATAACCCAGCGACACGTCTTTTAGAAAAATATCAAGTTAATTTTTGCGTTTTTGGACATTTACACAATGTCAAAAAAGGAACTTACTTTGGCACAAAAAACAATGTGCATTACATGTTTACTTCATGTGACTATCTTAACTTTACTCCTATTCTGATCACAACGTAAGGTTAGTTAAACTGATGTTACGCAGTAGATTCTGTTTAGAGGAGGAGCGAAAGGGACAAGATCCAAGTAGAACTCCTCGTTCAACTCCATGAGAGTTGAACGAGGAGTTCTACGCAGAAGATTGTTCCTTGCAGCCTTTCTGTGAACAGAAGGTAGTGCGTAAGGTCAGTTAAAAAGCAATATTAGAAACCAATTCTAAGACATCTTTTAGAGCAGGATCATCTTTTTCTATTCTCTCTTCAGGAAGAATACGCCTTCTTTTTTCGACAAGTTTTTGCACTTTTTTTGCCTGTTTTACAAAGTCATAGTCGATCAAAAATTGATAGAGCTCAATTAAAACATCTTGAAAATCCCCCTCTTTTTCACAAAGAAGAAACATTCTTTTCATCAGGGGAAAAAAGTATTCAACCTGATCTGTTTGCAAAACAAAATCTAACACTTCAAAACAAAATTCAAGATCATTTTCGTTTAAATATTCTACAAGCTCTTGCATCAAAAACTCTACATGAGGCAACTCTTCTTGAATACTTAAGCGCAATTTCAGCAACAAAAACCATTTGGGATCACTCATGTATTTTTCAAACCCTTCAATCAAATCTCGTGCATAAGCTTTTTGATTTTGTTCGAGTTGATCTGAAATAAAATCATACAAAAAACTCTCAACATCATTGGCACATCTTTCAATAACAGATAAAAATAAGATTTTTGGATCAATCGTTTTATCTTCATTTTCATCAAGCAATTGTTGGAGCGAAAACAATAAATCTACAATGGAATAACTTTGCTGATTCCCACGATCATATTCTTCTATTTTTCGATCTAATTCATCGCAAAATAAGCTGATACTTGGTTTTTGTGATGCCAAGCGTCTCCATAACTCAAAAACCAAAAGATAGACTTGATCTTGCGTTTTTATATCTTCAACATCTTCTGATAATAATTGTGTGAGATCTTCTGGATCTTCGGTGTTCTCCACATAGATTTCAAAACTGGGTTTATCAAGATGAATATTGATCTCTTTGAGCTGACTAAAAAGATCTTCTAGAGAAAAATTTCTATAATCTTGAACTTGCCAAGACTCGACAGTGAGTGTCGGATCCTCTTGATAATTCAGACGCAAAAGATTGTATAAAGCTCTCTTATCCATTCTTTTTTCACCTTAGCAAAAGCTCTTTACTAGTACAAACATTTTTTTACCCATGCGTAACATGAGTTAAAATTCGTTTATGTCCTGATGAAAAGGCTCTTGTTTCGCATTCTTTAATGGTCAACCACTCAAAATTTTCATCATCTTTTTTCTCAATTTCAAAAATAAAAGGAAACAACACTATGCTATAGCGTGTAAAGCTATGCTTAACAATAGGCATTTTTCTCACAAATTGCCCCCTTAGTCCTAACTTTTCGACATATTTTTTAGCGCATGTTTTTGTCATATTTTTTTCCTCAAAATAGGGAAATTCTAAAAGATCCTGCATCACTTTCTTTTCACAATTATGTTTCACAAGCACATTTTGATTATGCATCAAAATCAATACAAGCCTTTTCAATCGTTGAATTTTTGGCCTTTTTTTACGCACAGGTAATTGCATCTGCGTCTTTGTTAAATAGGCTTTGCACTCAGTTTTCAAAGGACAGCAAAAACATTTGGGTTGTTTTTTGCAAACAAGCGCACCTAATTCAATCAATCCTTCTGCAATTTCATAAGGTTTTTCTTCTGGTAAATGGACACGCTTTGCCAATGACTTTTGAACGCTAGGTTTTGTCACATCCTCTTTTTGGCCAAAAAAGCGTGCAAGCACACGCAAAACATTTCCATCGATTGCCAAAGCTTTTTTTAAGTGAGCAAAACTTAAAATCGCTGCTGCCGTATAAGGACCAATTCCAGGAATTTTTAAGAGTTCATCTCTGGTTTGTGGAATGTGGCCTTTAAATTTTTCTACAACGATTTTTGCGCCCTTTTGTAAGTTGCGCGCTCTTGAATAATAACCCAATCCTTCCCATAATTTCATCAAATGCATTGAGTCTGCATCTGCCAAATCAACGATGGTCGGAAAAGCTCGGATAAATCTCTCAAAATAAGACTTAACAACCTCCACTTGCGTCTGTTGAAGCATCACCTCAGAAATCCAAACATGATAAGGATTTTTTGTTTTTCTCCATGGTAAATCGCGTCGATATTTTAAAAACCAAGTTCTTAGGGATTCTAATTGCATGCACCTAGGTATAGCAAAAAACAGCTTTAAATTCTATGTAATTCAAAATCAATAACTTGCATCCTGGTGTGTAAGCCCTTTACTTTTAGGTAAAAAGGATGTACGCTATGGGCAAAAACAAAAGTTATTGTATGTCATCTGTAAAGAAAAAAAGACGTCTAAAGATCAAGAAGCATAAGAGAAAAAAAAGATCTAGACGTGATCGTCATAAGAAAAGCAAATAATTCTTATGTGGAATTTCCCAAATACTTACGATGTGATTGTCATTGGAGCTGGCCATGCTGGTATTGAAGCTGCATTCGCGAGCGCTAAAATGCAGAAAAAAGTGCTTCTTTTGACAATGAATCTCGACACCATTGGCAAACTTTCCTGCAACCCTTCTATTGGAGGCACTTCCAAAGGACATATCGTAAGAGAAATTGATGCTTTAGGTGGACTTATGGGCAAAAACACGGATAAAACAGGTATCCATTTTCGCATGCTCAACCGTTCTAAGGGACCTTCTGTCTGGTCTCCAAGAGCACAAGTCGATAAAGTTTTATATCAAACAGAGATCAAACACACATTAGAACAAACGTCCAACTTAGAAATTAAGCAAGGAACCATCACAAAACTCATTGTTGAAAACAACCGGATCAAAGGCGTAGAAACTCTAGAGGGCGTTGCTTATTTTGGATCTAATGTGGTCCTTGCCACAGGTACATTCATGCAAGGGCTTTTGCATATTGGCAATGCGCATTTTTCTGGCGGACGTGCAGGAGACAGCGCTTCAAATATATCTAAACAACTCGTTGAGCTTGGATTTTTACTCCACCGCTTCAAAACAGGCACTCCACCAAGAGTTTTAAAATCTTCCATCGATTTTTCCAAGTGCGAAGAACAAAAAGGAGATGCTACTACACACTTTTCCTATGATGAAAAGATTGAAAGGCTGGAGCAAATTTCATGTTTCATCACCTATACTAATCCCCAAACGCACACCATCATCCAAGAAAATTTGGCTAAATCGCCGATGTATTCTGGAACTATCGATGCGATTGGTACACGCTACTGTCCTTCCATCGAAGATAAAATTGTGCGCTTCGGCGATAAATCCAGACATCAAATTTTCTTAGAACCTGAAGGCTTGAATACAGAAGAAGTTTATGTTAACGGTATCTCTACATCTCTACCTGTTGACGTGCAGCACGCCATGCTGAAAACCATTTGCGGGCTTGAAAATGCTACCTGTATGCGTCCTGCCTATGCGATTGAATACGATTGTCTAAAATCAGGACAGCTTAAAAACACGCTAGAGTCCAAAACCATCAAGGGACTCTTTTTTGCAGGACAAATGAATGGGACAACAGGTTATGAAGAGGCTGCAGGACAAGGGCTTATTGCAGGAATTAATGCTGCATCCAATTCTGCATTTGTTTTAAGTAGAAGCGAATCTTACATTGGGGTCATGATCGATGATCTTGTGTTCCAAGAGCACACAGAACCTTATCGCATGTTCACATCTAGAGCCGAATATCGTTTGCACTTAAGACAAGACAACGCTGATGTACGCTTGAGAAAACAGGGCTTTGATTTAGGCCTCATTAGTAAAAAGCAAGTGGATACAGTAACAAAAAAACACACATGTATTGATGCTCAAATTAAAGCATTAAGAAAAAAGGTGATTTTTTTAGATGGAAAAAACTGCTCTTTAGCACAACTACTCTGTCGCCCTGAAACTACCTATCAACATTTAATGGAAACTTACCAATTGGAAGATTTTGGAAAAGAGATTAACCTCCAAATTGAACTCAATCTTAAATATGAAGGCTATTTAATTAGACAACAAAAAGACATTGACAGGTTCAGTGAAATCGAAAAAATCCACATTCCAAAAACATTTGATTATAAAAAAATCAAAGGCCTTCGCTTAGAAGCCATTGAAAAACTTCTTAAATTCCAACCCACAAATATGGGCGAAGCTGCGCGCATTTCAGGTGTAAATCCTGCAGATATTCAAGTACTCATGATCCAAATAAAAAAATGAACATTTTAATTTTAGAAAACACTTTTATTCTTGATCAGCTTAAAATCGAAGAAGCCCTTCTTCGAAACTCCGATGAGAGTTGGGTCATTCTTAATACAGGATCTCAACCTGCAATTGTCATGGGTATTTCACACAAAATGCATGACGTGGTTTATCCACATGCCATCGAATCAATTCCTATCATAAAGCGTTTTTCTGGAGGAGGCAATGTGATTGTAGATGAAAACACACTCTTTTTATCTTTGCTTTTCAATAAAAAAGATCTTGCAATCAAACCTTTTCCAGAGCCCATGTATCGCTATGTTTTACCCATACTCCAAGAGATTTTTCAGCTTCCTATCGAACTTATCGAAACGGATTACATCATCAATGGCAAAAAGTGCATTGGAAATGCACAGTCTATTACAAAAGATGCCTTTTTGCATCACATGTCCATTTTGTATGATTTTGATTCTCAGAAAATGGGATATTTACGCATGCCCGAAAAAGCGCCTAAATATCGCAATCAAAGAAAACATACAGATTTTTTATGTTCGCTCAAAGAACATGGATTTAAAAGGGAAAGTTTTATTCTAAATACTTTAGACTACTTTGCTTCTAAGTATTCTCTTAAGATACGATCCTTTTCAGAGATCTCATCCCTTTTAGAAACACCCCACCGAACAAGCACACAGTTGCTCAATGTCCCATCGATTAAGGTGTGATGGTAATGCCACTACCTTGTTGAGCAACATTAGCTCCATTATTCGCATCTGACAAGTCTTGTCCAAGATAGTCAACCTTAATTTCTGTTGTCGCATTTGGACCCACATTATCAAAAAACATATCACTTCCTGTTCCATTTAATTGAATTTGGTTTCCAAAAAACCCACCATTAAATCCTATTTTAATCAATTGCGGTGATGAAACATTCCCATTGAATAAACCAATTCCATGAAGATCTGTGGTTGTTCCAATGGTAATCTCATTGTTTAGCATTTCACCCACAATCACTTCTTGAGAAGTGGAACCTCCAGGCAACCATTCTTCATTAAAGATTAGAATACCCATATTTTTGGATGTGCCAGAAATCGTGACGAGATTCGAATTGATTTGATCCATATGGATTTTTTGATCAATTCCTCCAGGAGTTAGCACAGAAAAATTATATATAAAAATCGCTTCGTGATCTAAATTTTTATTGATTACGATGGTATTATTTAATATACTACCTCCCAAAATTTCTTGATCTGACAAACTTGTTGCATTAAGTAAATTGCGTATAGAAATCCCACGAATAAAATCAAATGTGTCTGTATCTATTGTTATGATATTATTAGCAATTTGCCCAATATTAATTGTCTGAGTACCTGCAGCTGTTGTTACGTCATTTACAATCCATAGAACTGAATCCTCATTTGCTTTTGGAGTAAAGTTGATGGTATTGTTTTCAATGCTATTGAGCGTAAGAGCTCCAATACCTACTCGCTCTATGGAAATCACATTCGAACTGTTTGCATTAAAGGTATTTTCTTGAATCGTAATATTAGAATCAGATCCTGCATCTGCAATGACCATTTGAATAGGAATCAATCCTGTACTTTCAAAATTAACATACTTAACAAGAAGCGTCCCTACGTGTGGTTTTGTGGTAAGATTATTAGAAAGCTGCGCATCTTTAAATGTCAAATCTCTGATGGTATTATTTTTACCAAGAACAATGCTATTTTCTATCACACCACCATTAGACAGTCTGATTTCATGTTGGTTTCCAAAGGTAAAGAATCCACCTGTAAAAAATTGGTCATCCAGTAATGTGGATGCTGCGCCTGTTGCTGTACCATCAAGAGCAACCACGTCAGGATCATTTACAATCGCTGTATCTAACTCTGCATGATTTTGTGCAATGATGACTGTCACGGGAGATCCGTCTGGATGATTTAGTCTTTCAAAAGGTGCATCGCTATTATTTGCTGCCACGACGTCATAATCTCTTCGTACATATTCAACCATGCGTCTTTTTAAGCCTTTGGGTCGATTGGATTTTTCTCCACCCAAAAAGAAGGATATTTTCAAGCCCCCATAAAACCGGCTTTTTCTCACATTGTCATAAGAATACCCAGACTCTAGGCCAATGTAATTAAGCACGCTAGAGTTAAAATAATAAGCCCAGTTAAGGCGTGCAAAGGGTCCTGCGACTGTATCTACATTATTTTTATGAAAATAAAATCCTCCTAAAAAT
>JAAKFQ010000041.1 GCA_011064725.1 Chlamydiota bacterium
TCAATCGTATTTTGAACATCTGTATCTTCATAGATTTCACTAAAACCTAAAGAAAATATGCATAATAAGAAAAAGCTCCATTTCATCTTGATTGACTCCTTTTACCCTTAATTCACAAAGTGAAGATTTTTCGAAAAATTGTCAACCATTCTTTAGAAGTAGATACTCTTTTCTATTTCTACGGTGTGATGGTAATTCCATTGAGATCACCTGTTTTTTGGACTTGTGCTCCATCATTTGCGTCTTGCAAACTTTGCCCAAAATATGCAACTTTTACTTCAATCTTGCCAAAAGATGACACGCTATTGTTGTTCGTTAGGCGAATAATTCCCTGATTATCATCCCTTCTGCGATTTTCAAAAACTCCACCATTAGATCCAATGGCAAGGGATTGAGGAAAACTTCCTTCATTATCTAAGAAGATTCCAAAGTTTGTGCTATCTAGATCACTGATCAACGTGTTATGTGAAACGGTATCGACGCTAGTTTGCTGTATATTCTTTGCTCCCGCCACTTCTGTATTTAAAAACAAGATATTATGCACACCTGTCGCATCTGTAATGGTGATAAAGTTCGAAGCAATTTCATTAATATTGATCTTTTGAAATGTCCCCCAATTTGTATTGCTTGATTCATTGACAAGGGAAATACCTGCATGTAAAGTGCCATTATTGATCGTGATAAGATTATTACTTATGTAACCATTGTTAATATTTTGCCACGATTTATTTGAAGCATCAGAAACATTTTTTAGGACAATGCCGTAAGTTCCTGGATAACCTATAGCGTTAACTGTGATGGTATTTTTGAAAATGTTGCCAAGATTAATATTTTGAATTGACTGAAAAACACCTGTTGAAGCTCCATTCATGATAAAGATAGCTCCTGCATCCAATGCATTGGGATTAAATTCTATGGTATTTTCTTCAATGCAATTCACAGCTAAAGTTCCTGCATTTTGTTTTTCTATAAAAATGGCATATTGGCCTTGAATATCGAAATGATTTTGACGAATGGTGAAGTTAGATCCTTCTCCAGCATCGCTCACAACAATTTGTATGCCATTGTGTCCACTATTTTCAAAATTGACATTTTCTATAAGAAAATCGCCTATGTGTGGCATCGTTGTCAGGTTGTTTGTCAAAGATGCATTTTTAAATGTCAGATCTCTAAGGGTATTATTTTTTCCAAGAACAATTCCATTTTCAATAATACCTCCTTGAGATAGTTGGATGGCCTGTTGATTGCCAAAAGGAAATACACCTCCTGTAAAAAATTGTCCATCATTTAGTGTTGAAACTGCACCGGCTTCAGCAGCACCATCAAGAGCAACAATGTCAGGATTTTGAGAAGTTGCTATATCTAATTCTGTGCGATTTTTTGCTACGATCACGGTATAAGCAGAGCCATCTGGATGATTCAGCCTTTGTAAAGGTGCATCTGTATTTCCTTGCGCCACAACATCGTAATCGCGACGCACATACTCTGTCATTCTTCTTTTTAAACCTTTTGGTTTGGCATCTGTGCTCCCTCCCCATAAAAAAGAGAGTTTGATGCCCGAATAAAACCGATTTTTTCTCACACTGTCATAAGATCCGCCCACTTCTAATCCGAGATAAACATTAGGACGGATGTAATAATCCCAATGAATACGTCCAAAAGGTCCTATAATAGAATCCATATGGCTCTTAAAAAAACAGAAGCCTCCAAAAAATAGGGATAACTCATCAAAAAAACGATAGCCAATCTCTCCATCGAATCCCCAAAAGACCACCTCTCTTCCATCGATAAACCAGATATTTTTAAAAGGCGCCACACCATCTTGCAATTCTGTTCGATTGAGATGAGGATCAAAGCGATTCGTTTTACCAAAAGGAATATATGCATTGCCATCAAAGGTAAAACGTTCTGTCTTTAGCTCTAGACCAAATGTAAATTGATTAAAATAGTTGTGATGTTCTGAACGTTTAATGTCATAAAAGGCATACACGCCCCCCATCCAATCACCCATGATGTGCCTAACTCCAAACCCTATATTACCCTCAGAAGGAGAGCCTTGAAAATCTTCCAACCTCAAATCGAAAAAAAGAAGACTGTTTTGACTTTGAATCAATGGAATAAATAGATCTAATTCCCCAAAAAAAGAGTGCTGCTTACGAGAAGCTTTTCGTTGATAGTGATAAAATCCACCCAAATCTGCGCGCGCGGGATATTCTACCAGATCAGTTTCTTCTTCCATCTGTTCGCAAAAAATAAAAGAAAAAGAAAAAAGAAAAAGGGCCCACTTCATATATAGTGAAATTTTGATTTGCCTCTAGTTGTAGCTCATTATTATAATAATTCCAATGAAAATATTGCCTCTGCATTTTGCGTAGTGATTCTTTCAACCTCTTTGACTCCAACGCCTTTTAGAATAGCTATCGCCTCTCCCACTTCTGTGACAAATGCAGGTTCATTGACCTGTCCTCTTTTTGATTGGGGAGCCAAAAAGGGCGCATCGGTTTCAACCACGCAATGTTCAAGAGGAATTTGTTTTGCAATTTCTTGTAAAGCTTTTGCATTTTTGAAGGTGACAATGCCCGAAAATGAGATGTAAAAACCGCGATCGATCGCTTTTTTTGCATCTTCCAACGATCCGGTAAAACAGTGCAAAATCCCCCTCTTTGATTGCGAAGAAGACAAATAATGCTTATCTAGCAAATCGAAAAAATCAAAAAAGGCATCACGACAATGAATCAAAAGCGGCAAGTCCACCTCAAGCGCCAGTAAAAAATGCTTGATCATCCATTCTTTTTGCAAGGTTCTATCGCTATTTTCGTAATAATAATCCAAACCCGTCTCTCCAATTGCAACCAGCTTATTGTCTTTTGCAGCTTTTTCAAAAAGCGCAAAATCTTGTGGTTTTTTCACATCGTGAGGAGTGATAGCAGCTGCATGATAAATGCCTGCATCATTCTGACTAAGTTGCCATCCTTTTTCCAAAGTCTCTTTATCTGTACAAATATTAATGATGGGCCAAACATCATGTTTTTTTGCATTTTCTATCGCTGCAACACATTTTTCATCTTCAAAAGAGCTTAAATGCGCATGCGTATCGATCCACATTGACAAAACATTCCGTTTAGTTTAAGTTATACTACTTTAAGGACGGGTATTTTGGACAACGTATTTTTTCAAAGCTATTTTCAATCCGATGCGTTTGGAAAATCTATTTTCTGGATTCTGTTTTTCTTTTCCATTGTTTGCTGGACCATTTTTATCTATAAATTTGTTGTCTTTAAAAAAATCTACAGGTTTGAAAAAGATTTTAATCAGCTGTTAACGCAACACAAAAAAGAGGTGCTCTCTTTTGAAAAAACATCTACACTTTTTAATCCTTTTTTTGCTGTCTACCTAAAAATTAAACAAAAAACACTTAATCATCTTAACAAAAACAAAACTCTCAATCAAACTTCCAACACTTCTTTAAGTTTTGAAGATTTAGAGTCTATTACCATAACGGCCGATACAGCCATTCAAGAACAGATCCAAAAACTCGAAAAACATTCTTTTTTGCTCTCTACCATTGCCACACTCTCACCTTTTATGGGACTTTTGGGAACCGTGTGGGGCATTTTGATCTCGTTTTCCGAGCTGCAACATGCAACGTCTTTGAGAGAAACGGTGCTTGGTGGACTTTCCACAGCGCTTTCTACCACGGTTGTCGGACTCATTATTGCCATTCCTGCCATCATCTTTTACAACACGCTTAAAAACTCTATCGCAGATCTTCAAATGAAGTTACAATCCACAGCACTCAATGTTAGAGATTTAATTGAACTCCAATATAAACATTCATGAAATGGACATCTAAACAAACGCCTCCATCCCCAGAAATCAATCTCACACCTTTGATTGATGTTGTATTCATGGTCCTCATTTTGTTTATTTTGATCGCCCCCATCCTCAATATTGAAAATATCGAACTGTTTTCCAAAAAATCTTCGACAAAAATGGTGCATTTTGAGAATCAAAAATTCAAGATCTACATTTTCAAAGACAACACGATTTGGCTTAACAAACAAAAACTCGATTCTTCCATGCTAAAAGAGATGTTTACTTTTGCAAAAACAAAACTCAATCAAACACCGCTGCTCATTTGCGATCAACATGCTTTTTTTGGAACGTATGAAAATGTAAAAACGGCCCTAGAAGAAGCGGGCTTTGAAGATATCCACCTTGTATTAAAACCCAAATGATACCGAAAATATTTTTTTTTGTTTTTTGCTGTCACTTTCTTCTTACATTTCTGTTTTATGAAAAAAAACAGCAAAGTATCAAAAACACCCCCTTTGTCGTGGTTGAAAGAGTCAAACTGCATCCCCCACCGCCAAAACCCAAACCTAAGCCCATCGCAAAACCCCAACCTGTTGCTAAAACAGCACCCGTTAAAAAACCTGTGCCAATATCAAAATCGCCAGCAAAAAAGCCCACACCTGCACCCAAAAAAATTCCCACGCCTGCAAAAAAGTCCGCTCCCGCCATCAAAGCTCCACCACCACCACTTAATCTCGACACACTTTTGCAAGCCCATTTCCAAACCTTTCACCTGCCAGAATATGGAGAAGTGATCCTCGAGCTCACAATTAAGCAAGGCAAAATAGCTTCGATCAAAGTCATCAAATCCGAGAGCGAGGAAAATCTCAACTATCTCAAAGAAGCCCTTCAAAAATTCCCCCTACCCCACCTTGATAAAAATCGAACAGAAGTCCTAATTATCCAATTTAACAATAAAGTTGAAGCATGAAAACTAAACGTTCAGGGACATGATTGTAGTAAAAATTTAAAAATAGTACCCTCTTTCTAAATCGGAGGTTCTTTATGAGTATAAATCCCGTTTGTTCTGCTTCATCTGAAAAAAAACTATCTTTTGACGAAGAAAAAAAAGTCGTTACTGTGACAAAAGATGGAAGGCTTTACTCTTTCAATGAACAAGACTGTTTAGCTGCTGGTGTGCCCAATTGGATTGTTAAATTTATTTTCTGGTTGGGAAAATTTATTTTAGAATATTTCAGCAAAGATATTATACAATACCTTGAGAGAGCAATTGAAAAGCTCGATCAACAAGAAAGTGGCTCATGCAACGCCTCTTCCTCAATTCCATAAAAATAATAAAATTGAAATCCATTGCATATCAATTTTAAGTACGTTACCATTAGCTCAATGCAAAAGCTAGTTGTATGTGTTCTTTTCTTAGCGTCGGTTTTTGGAAAGGAGCTTAGCATTTCTCTTCCAACAAAATCGCGTCTGCTTCCAGTGCTCATTGAAGAAGTGAAGGGTGCTTCTTTAACGGATGAGTATAAGCGCGAGCTTTTAGAAGCGCTTCAATTTGATTTTGCTGTAAATGCTTACACCTTTGTCTTAGATCCCAAAACGTTAAAAAAAATACATCTGTCCCAAATGGGTGACGCTTTTATCAATTTTCAATCTCCTAAAATGCAGCCCTATTTTACAATCCAACTTAATGTGGAAGATGAACATCTTCATGTCACTTTTTTTAACAAAGAAAAAACGCTTGTCAAACACATTCGAGACATTCCATTGAGCTTAGATGCTGAAAAAGACCGTGTGGTGTGCCATCATATCCATGATAAAATTGTCAAAGCACTGCTTAATATTGAAGGCATTGCATCAAAAAAAATACTATTTTGTAAAAGAAATGCAAAACAAAACTTTCAGGTTATTTACTCCGACTATGATGCTAAAAACCAAAGAATTGTCACTGATGAAAATGAAAATTGCCTCTGCCCAAAATTCATTTCTTCTGAAGGAAAATCGACACAATTTTTAGTCGTCAATTATCGCTCTGGACAACCTAAGATCCATTTGGGCTCTTTGCATAGCCTTGAGCAAAAACGGCTCGTAAAATTGGCAGGGCAACAGCTCCTTCCTGCAATTAGTTTGCAAAATAATGCCCTTGCTTTTATTTCCGACCGCACAACGAACATCGATCTTTTTGTGCAATTTATCGATTTAAAAAACAAAAAAGCCTCGCGCCCAAAACAGCTTTTTTCTTATCCCAATTCCACGCAAAGCTCTCCGACATTTTCACCCGATGGTAAACAGATTGTGTTTGTTTCAGACAAAACATCAAGGCCGCATTTATATTTGATGCCGACCTATATCAAAAAACAGATCACACCACTAAAAATCACAAACAAAAATGAAGAAAACACTTGTCCTGCATGGTCTTTTGATGGTAAAAGGATAGCGTATGTTGCAAAAATTGACGGTGTGCGCCAAATTTGGATTTTAGAGATTAAGACGCAAGAAGAATGGCAACTGACCTTTGATAAAAAGAATAAAGAAAATCCCTGTTTTGCACCTGATAATTTGCATTTGATATACAATGCACAAGAAGATGAAGATTCCAATTTATATTTAATTGATCTTCATCAAAAAAAGCCTGTGCGCATAACGCATGGCAAGCAGCAAAAACGTTTTGCCTGCTTTGAGATGTAAATGAAAGATTGTCAAAATTGACGTCTTTTCTGTAAAATGAGGTCCATACATGAAAAAATTCCTTCTTTTAATTCCACTTTTTTTTCTCTCTTCTTGTTCAAGGTCAGTTTCTCAAATGTGGGATGATACTAAGACAGCCACCAGTTACATGGGAAGAGGATTTCAAGCTTTCTTTTCCGGAAATAATGAAGAAGAACAAATTGCAATGAATGAAGACGTTTTTCAAATTTCCGAAGATGATTTTATCCCTTTTGATGATCAAGATTTGAAAGCGGAAAAAACTCTGCAAGCAACTCAAGAACCAGGAACTGGAAAAATACCAACAAAATCTGAATTTTTTACACCTCCTTCTCATTTAGCCCATATTTTTTCTAATATCCAGTTTGATTTGAATAATTACCAAATCAAAGGAGGACAAAATCATCAAGTACTAAAGCAAGCGGCTCAATATTTAAAAGAACATCCAGAAATTTACGTCTTTGTTGAAGGACACTGCGATGAAAGGGGCACTGCGCAGTATAACTATTCTTTGGGAGCAAAGCGTGCCAACACAATCAGAAATGTTCTTGTCAAAGAAGGCATCAACGAAGGCATCAACCCAAATCGTATTTTTACTGTCTCTTGTGGCAAGGACCAACCCCTCGATCCAGGACATTCTCAAGTCTCTTGGAAAAAAAATAGACGGACAGAATTTAAAATTTATCAACCCTAAGGTGTGCTTATGAAAAGGATTTTATTTTTATTGCCCTTGTTTTTTGCAAGTTGCAGTTCTAACACAAATGGCAAAACTGCCAAAAATGATGCGGTCATGCAGGCCAATATGGCCATTAGCGAAGCGCAAATGGATCTTAACGATTTAAAAAATGAATTCAAAAATCTGAAGGTTCAATATTTTGGATTTGATAAAAAAATCGAAGCTTATCTTTCTACACTCACACATATGAAAGAACAGATGCAAATGCAAGAAAACACGCTTAAACAGATTGAATCTCTCGAAGAAAAACTCGCCACCTTAGAAACCACTCTCAAAGAACAAGGAAAAGAGTCTTCTCAAGTTAGATCGCAGGTATCTCTACTTGAAAAAAGACTTGAAGAAAGTCAAAAAAAGATGGCTCAGTTAGAAGACACACTAGCCCTTGCTGCTGAAAAAATAAAACTTCGTCGATGACAGATAAAAGCCTACCTATCTTAATCCTAGATTCTGGAATCGGTGGGCTTTTTTTGACAAAGCACCTACATCTTGCTCTGCCTAATGAAGATCTTGTCTATCTGGCAGACACAAAAAATATGCCTTATGGAAATCGCTCCAAAAAAGAGCTTTTTGATCTCGCATGTCAAAATATTGAATATTTACATCGCGCATTTAAGTGCATTTTTTTTGCATGCACAACGCTAAGCACAAATACTCAAGATGAAATTGCCAAAAAATACTCCATTCCTATTTTAGGTACACATGCACCTATTCAAAATTATCTCGAGACATTCAAAAATGAAAAAAAAGCGCTCATTGCAACTTCAGCCACAATACGCGCGCTCGATTCAAAAAAAAGTAATCTGCTCTTTCCCATCGAAACTCCTCTTTTAGCTCCATTGATAGAAAAAGATATGCATCATCCACAACTTTTAGACACTTTGCGCACATATTTAAAACTTTTGCAAGAAAAGCACATCCTGCATCTAATTTTAGGCTGCACGCACTATTCTTTAGTTTATGACCAAATTCAATCTATAGTAGGTAGAGAAGTAAACGTCTTTGATCCAACCTTGGAGTGTCTTGAACAGTTAAAAAAAACGTTTGCAAGCAACCTCAATCCACAAAAAAAGGGCCATATTGAAATCTTTGCAACAAAAGATCTAAAGCGTGTTACACTCTTTGCACAAAAAGAACTAAATATTGATGTTACGCAATAAATTATGTTTAGAGGAGGAGCGAAAGGGACAAGATACAAGGAGTACGACGATGTTCAACTCCATGAGAGTTGGACGAGGAGTACTACGCAGGAGATTGTTCCTTGCAGCCCTTCTATGAACAGAAGGTAATGCGTAAAGTCAGTTATGGTTAAACATCATCTCTGAAGCGATAGCCGACACCACGCACGGTTTCAATGCCACGAAAACTAGGGCCTAGTTTTTTTCTCAACGCTGCTATATGCACGTCAATATTACGGTCTACAACAAAAGCATCATCATTGTGTAGGTTATCTAATAGTTGATTGCGCGTTAAAACTCTACCCATGTTTAAAATTAGGCGCTTTAAAATCCCAAATTCGGATAACGTTAGCGGAATTTCTTGATTGCCTTTCTTTAACTTATATCTTTCTAAATCTAGATGGAATTTATTAAAGTTAAGCACTTTTTCTTGTTTTTTTTCGTCAGTTCCCCGTCTTAATACAGCTTTGATACGAGAAAATAAAATTTTTGGAGAAAAAGGTTTGGGAACATAATCATCTGCTCCAAGTTCAAGCCCTAAAATGATATCGATCTCTTCTGTCTTTGCTGACATGATAATAACAGGTATATTTTTTAACTCTGGATCATTTTTAATTTTTCTACAGACATCATACCCATTTTGACCAGGAAGCATGATATCTAAGAGAACAAGATCGGGTTTTTCTCTTTTGATCGCCTCAAAACCATTGATGCCATCGTTTTCAACATGTAGTTTATATCCGGAAATTTCTGCCTGCAATTTAATTAAAGACGCAATATCCTCTTCGTCCTCGATCAGAATAATATGTTTTTTTTCACTCATACAAAACTTGTAAAATTTTGTTTAACTTTTCTACTTTTAAAATAAGTTCTTTTTTTTTTCTAAAAAATTCCTCGATTTCTTCTTTAGTCTGTAATCTTTCATGATACGCTAAAACTTGTTTTCTTAAAATTTTTAATTTGCTTTGTATAGAATGTTGGAGCGTTGCTCTAAAACTTTGTTTACCAGATGCTTGGTTGCTTGGCACACGGATATCTTTGAATTTTGTTTCCTCAATCGGATCTTTTGTCTTAATTTGTTTCAAAAGCTCTAATGTATGGTGAATCTCATCAACCTCTTTTTTCAGTTGCTGGATGGTTTGAGAAATATAGGGTTTATTTTTTGATTTTCCAGGCAAATCCCAAGGATTCCAAAAAAACTTTTTAAAAAATTGGATCAATTTTTTTTGTTTTTTTTTGAAAGAATAGGTGTGATTTTGTCGATACGACGTTTTCTCCTCAAAGACTGTTTCAATCTTATAAGGATCCTTAACTTCAGGCTTAGTATTTAAATTGATCGAACCATCTGATCGAAACATCATACTCAAAAGGGGTTAAAATTTATCAAGTATTTTATCCAAGTCTTCAGTTTATGTAAAGCTCGTCTTCAAATGTTAAACTGATATCACGCCCTGCCTTCCGTTTATATGAGGGCTGCAAGGTACAATCTACTGTGTCCTCCTCCTCGCACAACTCCTTGGAGTTGCGTTTGTCGGATATCCTTGTATCTTGCCCCTTTCGCTCCTCTTCTAAACGGAATCTACCGCGTAACATCAGTTAAAAAAAATTGAACTTGGGTCAGAACTGGTTAAGTCTTGCCCAACTCTCATGGAGTTGAACTTTTGGTAATACCTGTAACTTACCCTTTTCGCTCTACTTCTTTTACTTTTGCAATTGGTAGTGAAATTGGTATAGAATAAAAACATGCAGATCGATTCACAAGATTTACACAATCCTAACTTTCAAGAAACACACTTTGCTCTGCATGCTTATGATGGTAAGTTACTGCATTTTTGTACGTTGATCAAATCTCAGCTTGTAAAGTTATTGCGCCGAGCATCTATTTTTTTCTTGCTTTATTTAGGGTTTGTTTTGACACAACTTGTTTTAACCATCATCTTTCTAACCACATATTTTGTCGGCATTTTCATCACTTCTTTTTTTGTGTCTTTGTTTCTCACTTTTCCCTATCTCTACTATCTTAAGGCTAAAAAAGCTAAACGTATGCATTTTTTGATCGAAGAGTTTGAAAAAATGTGTAGGGGGCAGGTGCATTCTTTTGAAGATGAAAAAGAAAATAACTTTATTCTCAGTTATGGCACAAAACTGCTTTATGATAAAATGCTCTCTATCGAAACGTACATTTTTCGTATGCCAAAATGGCTGTTTTTCTTCCAAGACTTCTTTTCGCTCTTAAGTCAAGTATTGCATAAACACGATCTGTTTTATTTGAAAGAACTCCTTTTGGAAAAAAGTAAACTCTATCGCATCAAACTCATCCAAAAAGATCCTCAAAACCCGAAATATCATATCAAACTTGCGCTTGGATTATTAGATATGCATGCTTTTTATCAAACATACACACTCGACAGATTGGAGAAGAAATATATGCTTTTAGCGATTCAAGAGCTAAAAATTGTTCATGCCTATTTACCTAACAATATGTGGACACTAGAACAGCTTGCAATCTGTTACTCTGAGCTCAAAGACACAAAAAGAGAAGCAAAAGTGTTAGAAAAGCTTGTTCAAATTGAACCAGAAAACGTAGAATTGTTGAAAAACTTAGGGACCCTCTATTTTCAAATGGGCAGAAATAAAAAAGGGCTTGAAATGTACGAGAATTTAAGCGCAAAATCTATAGACCTTGCGCAAGAGATGCTTACCTTTTTTGGAGCTGTCAATGATTAGATTTTTGTGTGTATTTTTATTCTCTTTAGGAATGCTTTTTGCTAATGTAGAAGACTTGCATTTCAAACGCCTGATTGCCTTTTGGAAAGATCAGCAATACCACATTTTAAAGCCGCAAATCGAAACATTTTTAGACAAATTTCCAACAAGTACACATCACAAAATGGCAAAAACAATGCTCGCTCAGTTGCATATGATGGATCATAGCTTTGCTCTAGCTATAGAAATTTTTGAATCCATCCCTAATCTAGAAGACGATCCCAATGCCTACGAGTTGTATTTAGAAGCGCTTTTTCAAAACAAACACTATAAAAAAGTCTTAGAAAAAATCCAAACTATCATTGAAGATACTCACTATTTTTCTAAAACGCAGCACTTATTACATCTTAAAACACAAAGCCAATTGCAACTGTTCGTCTCACAACCACATGATGAAAAAATATCCCCTTTAAAAGAGATAGAAAAAGACCTTGCTCAAATCAAGGATGAAAAATATGTCATTCACGCCTTAAAAGCTGGGCTTTATATTGCTCAAGCTTTGGATGACACAAAAAAAAGCATAAAATATGCAAAAGAACTTGCCTTTTGCGTGGAAGACAAATACGAATACTTATTTATTGAAGCTATTGAAACTGCAAAAATCGATTCCAATTTAAGTATTTTAAAATTAAAAAAACTTGCCAAATTCAAACATCCCTTTCAAGAAAAAGCTCTCTATAACCTCCTTGTTCTTCTATTCAATGAAAAAAAATATGAAGATATCATTGAACTCAAACTTTTTATAAAAAATTTTGCAAAAGAAGATGTCCCTCTCTTTGAGCTCTATTTAGCACATAGTTACCTAGAACTTAAAATCTATAAAAAGGCCAAAGAACAATATAAACAGGTGCTCCACTTACCTCTTGAACAAGAACAAAAAAAAACCGCCCTTGTTCATTTAGCGATTTGCTGTTTTTTGACAGAAGATGAATCTCTATTTGCCTATGCACTTAAGAATTTAAAAACTGATTTTCCTAATGAAGAAAAGTATAAAGAATTGACTTTTGGCTACGCTAAATTGCTTGTAAAAAACAAGCTTTTTTACAAAGCGCAAAAAACATTTGAAGAATTACTCGTTTTTGAAACGTTTGAAAAAAGAAATGCTGTGCTTTTAGAACTGGCGATGCTTTATTTCAAACAAAACGAATACACACAGTGTTTAAGCAAGGCAAAAGACTATTTATACCATGCCTCCTGTCTTACAGATCAAGAATCACTTCCTGTTTTGCAAATGTATCTATCTTGCACAATGAAATTGGATCAAAAACAGGCCATCAACAACTTAGAGCATTTAAAAACCCTTGGAAAAAAACTTCCCCAAGATTTTTGTGAAAATCTAGACTATGCACTCGCAACGCTTTATTTTGAAACGCATGCTTTTAAAAAAGCACATCCCCTTTTAATCAAATTAGAAAACATAAGTCAGAAGTTTAGTGGAAATGTCCACTACCTTCTCGCTCTTATAGAAAAAAAGGATTTGATCTCTTTCACGCACCATTTAGAAATGGCTGTAAGAGAAAATGCTTACGTAGATAAACACGTCGAAATTCATAAAAATCTTTTCAATGCCTATTTAAAACTTTCACAAAATAAAGAATCTTTACCCTCTACCCATTTTCAAAAAGGCCAGGATCTTTTAGATGTCGCTACGCAGCATCTATTATGCGCATTTGAAAAAGATCCGCATTCAATCAAAAAAGATAATCTGCTTTTTTTAGCCGATTTTTTATATAAAAAAACCAAAACACATCCCGATCTTCTCTCAAAAACGCAACATGTTTTCACAATACTTCTAAAAGAGCATTCCTTAGAAAATGCGCTTGAATTTGATCTCAAAGATAAGCTATGCAAACTCTATAAATGGCAAAACAAGATCAATCAATACATCGAATC
>JAAKFQ010000042.1 GCA_011064725.1 Chlamydiota bacterium
TCTTGAAATCAATGCAATGATGTGAAAAGCATGTCGCTTATCTTAGAAATGACAAAACATAGATGCATGAAGTTTTTTTACTTCTTAAATCCATTAGGTATGCAATCTGTTTTTTGTAAACACCGGATGACATCATGACAATCTTTTCTCACCCATAATGTAAGACCTGCTCCCTTAGAGAAATGAAAAACTTTATACTGGGGATGGGAAGTTACTTTATCAAATCTATGAGAATGTATTGGAGGATTAGTATCGTGAGCGGCAACGATAGGAATATTTTTCTCCATCATAATATTGACTAGATCGCCACGTAAATGGATGTCGAGATCAACAAAAACAAGGTCGATAGTATCCAGGGAAAATTGTGCAAAAATCTCATCACAGAGATCTCTTAATTCTTTTAAATATGAAATTTTTGACAATAGATTACCTGGTGCATGAGCAACCCGGTTTGCTTCTTTTATTATATCAGGAGCCTGAACAAAAATCCCTTCCCAATTGGAATAGTCAATCAATTCTTTTTGACAACGTTCAAACCAACTACGATCATCGGAACACAAAAGTTCAACAGAAATGACACGGTCGCAGTGTTGCACAAAATACTTGGTACCTTCTCCCAATCCAAATTCTAAAAATGTAGAGATTTTTTTTTGTTTAAAAAGTTTGTGGAAGTGTTGTACGTGATCTGTATAAACAGACGTTGTATATTGTTCTAAATTTTCACCTTCTGCATGCACATTTCCAAATACACATATAAAACCAAACAATAACCATTTTTTCATCACCATCCCCTTTTTTTTCCGGGCATGGTACCAAACATTTGATTTATTTATCAAATGAAGTCTTTTTTATGATTGCGATCCGATTTTAATAACATGTATAATCATTCTATGACTGTAATAGATGCGCCTATTATCTCCGATCTAGAAGCAACATTTCTAGAAAATGCTTCTGTTGAAGTTTCCATGAGCCAAGCACAATACATGAAAAATCTTTTTCCTTTTTTCGGGATACAAAAACCCAAACGCGCAGAACTTCAGCGCTCTATTTTTAAAAGCTATCCGATTCAAAATGAAGATGAGCTTCTTGCAATTATAGATTATCTTTGGACAAAAGCCGAAAGAGAGTATCACTATGCAGCTTGCGATTTGGGAGAAAAATATTTGAAGCTATGTTCACAAAAAGCACTCAAAACTTTTGAGGCAATGATCCGCGTAAAATCTTGGTGGGACACTGTGGATAAAATTGCGAGCAATCTTTTTGGCCTTGTGTTACTCAAATATCCTCAATCTTTAGATCACTGGATCCAAGATCCTTGTCTTTGGATCCGTAGAACCATACTTATCTATCAACTCCGTTACAAAGAAAAAACCAATAAAGAAAAACTCTTTGAATATTGCGAAAAACTCATGCATGAAAAAGAGTTTTTTATTCAAAAGGCGATTGGCTGGGCTCTTCGCGAATATTCCAAAACAAACCCCCAAGATGTCAAAGCCTTCATCATGAAAAATAAACCTAAGCTTTCTTCTTTAAGCTTTAAAGAAGGAATAAGACTTATTAAGTAATCCCTTCTATCTTTTTCCATTTTCTGATTTTTGCCTAAGCTGACTTGTAACTGACCTTAACGCTCCTTCTATTCATAGGAGGGCTACAAGGAACAATCTACTGCGCAAATGCTCTTTGCCAACTCTCATGGAGTTGACCTTCTGAGCAATACTTGTATCTTGCCCCTTTCGCTCCTCCTCTAAACAGAATTTATTGCGTAACATCAGTTATAAGGAGAAGAAGTGTTGACATTGATCCAACGCCCCAAAGGCCATTTATCTCCCGTCCAATTATAAATGCCGATGGTATACAAAGAAGCATTTGTCTCGTTTTCTACAAGATGAAGAATTTTTTGAAATATTTTTTCAAAGGTGGTCATTAGTTGATAAATGGTATGGTGTTGATACTCTGCATAAAAACAGAGCGCCAATTTGCCAAGTTCATTCCATTTGTAGCTTTTTTTGGGCATCATGGGTATTTGGTCTTTTTTACCAGTTTCATACCATGATAAGAGCAATTTTTCCCAGCCAATTTGATACGCAATGAGATCACATACACTGAGGTTTCCCTCGAGAGTTTTTTCGCGCACTTTGTTTTCAGGAATTTTAATCAGCTCGCTTTTGAGTTTTTCATAATTTATTTTGAGAGTATCTAAAAGCTCTTGTTTATTTTTAGGTATAGGCATTGGAATTTAGCCTAGATTAAGCCCTCTATTTTGACAACCTCTTTAAAAAAATATTTGGATCCCCAATATCCTCTTCTATCATGAGTTGTATCTTCTTCATTATTAATACCTTACCTCCTTGGTAAAAGAGATTCAAAAAGGTTGGATTTTTAATGACAATATTTAATTAGATGTTTATAATAAAAACAAAATTTTATAGAAAAAGGAGGAAAAAATGAGTTTAGATGTAAAAACAGTCTCAAAACCTAGTCAAGATCACCAACCACCTTCCCCAACTCAAAGAAAACCAAGGGGTTACGATAGCATAGATTCGAGTGCTATATTAGTTCCAGGAGTAGAGCCTAGATTGGATCCGAGTCAAACATTTATTACTATGGGTGTTTTAAAACAAAGAGCCAATGATGAAAAAACTGGAAAAGTAGCAAATCCTTTTCTTTTAAATAAATAAAAAAACTATCAAAAAAAATCCTTGACGTTAGACTATTCCCCTTTTAAATAAGAGATAAAAGGGGAATATTGAAATGCCTGGAGTATCTGGTTCTCTATATAGAAATGCGATTCAGCTGGCTTATAAAGTTGAGCATGTTAATCCGACATTACGTCAGCTAATGGAAAAAAAAGCTAATCTAGTTGCTCAGCGGACTTTGGGTACACGTACGCTCTCATATTCCCTTGAGACTAAAGAGCTTGCAAATAAATTAGCCTCTCGTTTACATATTAAGTCTTCAGACCCTACGTTTCAGGTTATTCTTCGAGCTTCAAATGATTTCCAAATTCTCTTTAGAGAAGCTCAAACAACTGAAGCGAAGGTGTTTAGCATCACACCTTTGCCGCCAGCCCAACTAGAGCCCGTTGGAGGATTACCCTCTTCACTTCCTATCACCTTACTCCAACATTCGGCAAGGCCAGCTTCTGATCTTGTTGAAATGGTTGAAGTCTTTGGAGCTCAAGGACTAATAGTGACTTCTGGTGAAAAAACGACTAGAATAACAGATCAGGGAGAAACACTTGTATGAAAAAACTTTTAAAAAGTTTCGAAATGAATTAACATAAAACTTGAAAGGAAAATGCAATGGATAAAAAAAATAATTCTCAGCCAGATGATGATCTTGAATTGATTCCTGGTGGTGAACCACGTTATGATCCTTCACAAACTTTTATGACATTTGAGATGCTTGAAGAAGCAGCAAAAAAAGAAAAGCCAAAAAAAAAACCTCCTCCTAAGTCTTAATCCATCATACTTATATATAGAGGAACTATGTACAAAGATTACTCAGAACTAGATATTGAAGCACTCACAGTATTGATTGAAGAGACATTTCGTGAATATGGGCTTAAGAGTGCGCTTATTGGAAATGGAGCGCTTGCGCTTTATACAAAAGATCATTTGCCTACAAATGCCCTGCAATATGTCATTTTTGATCAAGACTTAAAACATATTAAACAGGTGCTCAATCAGCTTAATTTTCATGAAAAAGAAGATAGCCTTTGGCATAATGAAACATGTCCATTTACCATTGAATTATTTAAAGAATATGTTATTAGCGGTGAGGTCGTTTCTAACTTTTTTCAAAACAAAATGCCAAGCGGACTTGTGACCATGCTTTTTCCCCTAGATTGCATGAGAGCAAAACTTGTTGAATATTCTCAAACGCAAGATCCTCTTCTTTTAGAACAAGCAGAAACTTTATACAAATTCCAAAAAATCGATCTTGGTGAACTGCGTATCTTTGCAGAAAAAAAAGATTTATTAAAAGCATTTGATGTTTTAGAAGATTATTTAAGAAAATAACTTTTTGGGTTTTGGATGGAAAAAATGTGGCAATCAAAGCCTTTTAATGAAGTGTTGAAGGCATGCAAAAATCCTATCTTTTTTGCAACAGCCATTGAGGGCATGTTTGTTTTTTCAATAATTGTAATGAGTTCTTTTATATGGAGCTGGTCAAAGGCATATTGCACAACAGCTTTTGTGGCCTCAGTTGCATATCCTCTATTCCAATAGGTTTTTTTTATTCGGTAAGAAGCTTCCACATAAATTTTATGGTTGATTTCTTGTTTCAAAAGTCCACATAGGCCAATAAAGACCTGATCGTCTTTTAAAAAAACACCGTAAAGTCCATATCCATTTTCTTGATAAGATTGTAGGATGTTTTCAAGGTACTCTTGAGACGTTTTTGTGTTGGTGGAAAATTGCATGGCACCTTCATCTGCAAGAAGTTGGTCGATGCATTCAAGATCTTCTTTTGTCAGCGAACGGATAAATAAATGCGGTGTTTTTAAATACATAAAAAAAGTTTGCAAAAAACAAGCGGGTATAATACCCTTGCAATCCCATAAGGAATATAATGTCACAGTATTTATTAGAAGTCAAAGATGTCACGAAAGTGTATGGCAAAAAAAAGCATGCTAGAAAAGCGCTTGATCATGTCTCGCTTGATATTTATGAAGGTGAGATTTTGGGGCTTTTGGGAGTGAATGGTGCTGGAAAAACAACGCTTTCATCCATTATCGCCACGCTTGTAAAACTCACATCAGGTGACGTGTTGTGGAAAGGTGAGTCCATCTATAAAGATTTGATTGCGTATCGAAAACAGGTGGGCTTGTGTCCACAAAGACCCAATCTTGATCGTCTGCTCAACGTGGAAGAAACTTTGTATTATTCAGGGCGTTTTTATGGATTGTCTAAACAAGAAGCAGTAGAAAAGAAAGAAGAGCTTTTGAAGTGGTTTGAATTACAGGAATACAGGACAGACAAGGTAGATCAATTATCTGGGGGATACAAACAGCGTTTTTTAATTGCACGCACTTTGATGCATTCTCCACAACTTGTGATTTTAGATGAACCTACAGTGGGATTAGATCCTCATATTCGCCACCATTTGTGGGACGTGATCAGAACACTCAAGGCGAATGGAATTACTGTGATTTTAACCACGCACTATTTGGATGAAGCGCAACTTTTGTCTGATCGCGTGGTCATTATTGATAGTGGCAAAATCAAACTTGTCGACACGCCGCAAAATCTAATGACGCGATACAACAAGAAGAATTTAGAAGATGTCTTTTTGCAACTTCAAGAAGAGGACACTGAGTGAACGTTCAAATCAATACATTTTTGCAAATCCTGAAAAAAGATATTTTGCAATCTACACGAGACTATTTTTCAAAACTTTTTGATATGGGGCTTGTTTTTACCACAAATGCCTTAGTTTTTGCCTATTTTGTACCCATGATGGGAAGCTCTTCTTCCTACGGACCTTTTATTGTTGTTGGAGCAATTTGCACCTTTCCTCTTTTTAGTGCCATTGGACGTGCGGCAGAAATGATCATGGATTTACAAGCGGATCGTACCATTACCCATACGTTGATTTTACCGATCAAACCGAGCTTAGTTTTTTTTGAAATTGTTACCAATTGGACTTTGAATTCTATCATGCTTTCTTTGCCTTTGTTTGTTTTTGCAAAAATCATATTAGTAAATAAATTTCTGTTTTCACAAATCCATTTTTTCCAACTGATTATGATGATGCTTGCTGCACACTTCTTTTTTGCCTTTCTTTCGCTTTTTTTATCTAGCATCATTAAGGGTATGAAAAACATGGGTTCGATCTATTTTCGTTATATCAATCCCATGTTTATGTTTGGATGTTATTTCTTTTCTTGGGAAGGGAGTTTTAAACTTTCCAAAGTGATTGGTTACTTGGTCCTAATTAATCCCATGACTTATGTTCTAGAAGGTACTCGGGCAGCCATTATGGGTCAAAGTGGATATATCAATGTGTGGATCTGTTTTTTTATGTTGTGTTTTTTCAATGCGCTGCTTTTTGGCTTTACTGTGCGCAATCTTAAAAAACGCACAGATTGTGTTTAGTTTATTCAGTTCCTTAATGATAAAGTCGTTTAAATAAAAGTCTTTCTAGGCAAAGGTATTTATTTAGACGACTTTGGACAAGCACAACAAAATATGGAATAGGTATTTAATCTATATCCTTTTTTTTGCTATACTGTGATCTATGTTTATTCAAAAAATTCTTGGTAAGTTTAGCTCTAAAACAAAGATAGATACGCATCAGTTAGGGGCCTTTGAGGGAGTTTTTTTACCCTCAGCATTAACCATGTTTGGCGCCATTTTATTCATTCGATTAGGATGGATTGTGGGGAATGTGGGACTTGTTAGTTCCATCCTCATTTTGATCATATCTTTTACCATTACAATGATCACTTCTCTTTCGCTGTCTGCGACCGCCACCAACATGAAAGTCAAAGGCGGGGGCATCTATTACATGATTTCAAGGTCTTTCGGACTTGAGATCGGAGCGAGTATTGGCCTTTCGATTTTTTTAAAACTTGCCGTATCGATTACTTTTTGCGCTTTTGGATTTGCAGAAAGTTTGTGTATGTTATTTCCTTTTTTAAATCCCAAAATTGTGACTTTTTCTGTCATTACGATCCTGTTTGTATTTGCAAGTTTTTCCATGCGCTGGGTGATTAAAACTCAAATTCTTATTTTTGGACTGATTTTTCTAGGACTATTTTCTTTATTTTTTGCAAATCCGATTCCTTTGGGTGAAGCGGGTGTTTTCACATCGCAGCTGAGTTTTTGGCAGGCGTTTGCGATTTTTTATCCAGCGTCATGTGGTATTGAAGTTGGAGCTGCAATGTCAAGTCGGTTAAAAGATCCAAAAAAAGCTCTACCTTTAGGAACGCTAGGGGTTGCGCTTTTTGGATTTGTGGTCTACTTACTTGTGGCAATTAATTTTTCCCTGAAAGTGCCGCCAAGCATTTTGGCGAATAATCCTTTAATTGCGACCACGCTATCAATCCTTCCACCTCTTGTTTTTGTCGGCATTTGGGCAGCAGTATTATCAAGTGCTATTGGAGAAATTGTCGCAGCACCGCAAATTTTAAAGACGCTTGCAAATGATCGAGTGCTTCCTAAATGGATTGCAAAAGATTTTGGCTCCACAAAAGAGCCTTGGATTGCTTCTATCATTACCTATTTAATCTCGAGTTCATGTGTTTTGATCGGTGGATTGAATTATATTGCGCCGATTTTAGCCATGTTTTGTTTGATCTGTTATGCGGTGTTGAATTTAGCTACAGGGATGGAAGCATTTTTAGAAAACCCCAGTTGGAGGCCTCAATTTAAAGTCTGGTTTGGTCTTCCACTGTTTGGTTCGTTGCTCTGTTTTTCTGCGATGTTGATGATCAATGCTCAAGCGGCATTTGGAGCGTTTGTTTTTGTGATTTTAGTGTTTCTTTTGATGAAAAAACGCAAAATCATGTCGCATTGGGACGATATTACCCAAGGGATTTTGCTCTTTTTTTCACGTTTTTCTATTTATCGACTCGCTAGCTTAAAACCTTCGCATCGTTCTTGGAGACCCAACTTTTTAGTCTTAAGTCAACAGCCCTCCCAACTGTTAAATTCAGATCTTTTAGAATTTACTCACGCCATGACAAAAGGTCGAGGATTTTTACAGATCGGCTCTGTTGTGGTGAGTGAAAAAGCTTCTTTAGAAATGGTTGCTCGCTTAAAAAAAGTGATTGCAGATGTGTTAAATAAAGATCATTTGCAAGCGCTTGTTGAGGTCACCAGTTCTCAAACACAAGTGACAGGATTTAGAAAAATCATGGATAGTTTTGGTCTAGGTCCTCTAGCTCCGAATACCATTGTGCTAGAAGTGCCACAAGATCCACAAATGCTCATGGATGTGTGTCAAATGATTAAACTGGCATCGATGCAGAAAAGAAATGTTGTGTTGATTCGTGGGCATAAAAAAGAAAAACGGTATAGAAATTTGCAAATTTGGTGGGATGATCAATATAAAACAACCTCAGAGCTCAATGTCTTATTTGCGCACATGTTGCAAAAAAGTTCGATTTGGAAAAAATCCAATCTGTACTTAAAAGAAATCATTAATAATGAATCTGAGCGTGAAAATAAATTCAAAAAATATAGCACTTTTTTCAAAGAAAGCCGTTTTATCATCGATCTAGATTTAAAGATTGCTACAACGGATGAAGAAATGAATCGTGTGTTTAATTTGACAGCAAAAAATGCCGATTTTTGTTTTCTTTCCTCAAGGCCTATTTTAGAAGAAGAATCTTTAGAAGAATATAGCACTTATCTCAAAGAGTTATTTGAAAAAACAAAAGAACTTCCAAGCTGTGGATTTGTCACGGCATATCAAGAATTAGATCTCAAACAGATTTTAACTAGCTAAGATGATTAGTTACTGACTAAAGTTTAGAAAAGAAACTTTTGAGGTTATCCATAAAGCTTTTTTTCTTAGGAAAATTTGTCGCTGTTTCTGTCGCAAGAAATGTTTTTAAAAGTTCTTGTTGTTTTGGCGTTAAGTTTTGCGGTGTTTCAACAATAACTTTAATGAGCAAATCTCCTTTACCACTTCGATTTAAATGAGGCGCACCTTCGTGACGCACACGGAAAATTTTACCCGATTGTGTCCCTTCAGGAATGGTGATTTTTGTGTTTGTTTTACCCAAAGAAGGGACTTCTTTTTTCACGCCCAAAGAAGCTTCTGCTAAGGAAATAGGCAGCTCGACAATGAGATCATCTCCATTGCGCACAAAAACATTATGCGGTTTGACTTGGATAAAGACATACAAATCTCCAGGAGGACCGCCATTTTCTCCAGCATCTCCATATCCGCGCATTTTTAAGCGCATATCATTATCGACACCTGGAGGAATACTAATTTTTACACGCTGTCTTTTTTGAATCACGCCCTGTCCTTTGCAATCGGGGCAAGGGTTTGCAATCATCTCACCGTTTCCATGACATTGTGGACATGGGGAAGACATGGAGAAAAAACCACGTGACTGGAAGACTTGCCCAGAACCTGAGCATGTTTGACATGTCTTAATATCCGACTTGGATTTCGCTCTTTGGCCATGGCATCCTTCACATGTGGCTAAACTTGTCAGCTGAATTTCTTTTGTTGAACCAAAAATGGCTTCTTCAAAGGAGATATTAAGACGTGTTTTTTTGGAAGCTCCTTGCATGGGCTGCCGGCGTCCTTGCTCAAACCCGCTTCCTCCAAAAAACGACTCAAAAATGGTACCTCCGCCGCCTCCTCCTCCACCAAAGGCATCCATAAAGGTGCGTAAAGCTTCATCCATGGACGAAAACCCACCACCACCACCACCAAATCCACCAGCTCCTGCAAGTCCTTCTTTTCCATACTGGTCGTACATGCGGCGTTTTTGCTCATCTTTGAGCACTTCGTAAGCCTCAGAAATTTCTTTGAATTTGGCCTCTGCCTTAGGGTCGCCTGGATTCTTGTCAGGGTGGTACTTGACCGCTTTTTTACGGTAAGCCTTCTTGATTTCTTCTTGAGTGGCATTTTTTTCGATGCCTAGGGTTTGATAATATTCGCTCATATGACACTTATTTTAAAAAAAAAGCACCTATTCGTCAACGAAATTAGCACTAAAGATTCAGAAGTGCTAATTTATTTTTTTGATTATTTTTTATGTTTGAGGGCGTTTTTAGATTTTAGACGTTTTTTGACAGAGGGCTTGTCATAGTAACGATGATTTTTGACTGCTTTCATGACGCCTTCTCTATCAAGTTTTTTTTTGAGAGCTCTAAGAGCCTTATCGAGGGGTTCTCCCATTCTAACTTTAACTTGTGACATGGATCTCCTTTTTTAAATCTGCTCCTATGTTACTAGAACCCTTGATTTTTATCAAGAGAGACATTGATGAATTTGTGAGCATTCCATATCAAGACTTGGACAAATCCTTTTCATATCTTCTATTGAGGGTGTTTTTAGATGTGCTGGGATCCAAAGTCTTATTTGTTCTAAATTTGTGAGTTTTTTAAGTGATTCAATCACATTTTCATTGATAGAAGCCGTTGTTTTGAGTGTTAAAGATTGAAGGTTTGGACATCTGTCACAAAGAACTGCAAAATCATTCATAGTGAAATCGATTCCGTACGGGAACCCTATTTGTAAAGATTTTAAAAACCGCCCTTGATCAGATCTCAAAAAGGCTTTAAATTGTAACTCTTCAGAATCATTTGCGTTGAATTTTGTAATACGTAAAGAAGTTAATTCAAAGCTAAAGTCTGTTTTTTTAGGTACAAAGATAAGTACTTTTTTTAAGTTAAAAAGAAATTCATATGTGATTGTATCTCTTTCAGGTTCGAAGGAGAACATAACCTCACAAGCATTAATTCCTCTTGTTTGTGACAATCTGTCTAATATAGATATAAAGTTTTGAGCTTCTCGTAGATGAAATGTAACTGCAAAAAATAATAATTGATTGATGCGGTCATGAGTGGTTAGTTGTTGTAGTATTTCAATTGCATTTGTAGGAAGTACGTCAGGAGAGTAAACAGAAAGAGAAGAGAGCTTCTTGGCACTTTTTAATAAACCTGTTTTAAACAGTGTTAGTGGAATATCTTTTAGGGTTTTTGTTTCTTCTAAAAGAGTAGAACATTCTCCTTTTGTGAATAAGGAAGAAACCCTATAAACAGCATCATTTCCGAAGTATTGCGTGCGTGTTAAAAAAAATGGAATGTTAACACGACCTAAAGCTGCGCTATCTTCTTTTGAAAGAGGCTGAAAGAACATTGCTAGAATCTCTGGAGGCATGAACGGCATTGGTTCTTCATCTCTTATCACGCCATTTCCATAACATTGTCCAGGCTCAGGAAAAACAAAAGGCACGATGCTCCTATCGCGAGAAGGAGGGGGATCGGCGGGAGGAGGAGGATTGTTAGGTCTTTTCCGATGCTGATAAGTTGTATACAAAAGATAGCCTGCCAACAATAAAGAAACGCCGCTCAAGACGCTAGCCATTTTCTTGTGTTGCCAAAGAGCTGAAAGAGCAGAATTACAGTAATTTTGAATTTTCATTATAGAAAATTTTACATTATATCAGCTTTAAAAGCAACAGGAACTTTGCCTAAGTAGCGGAGGGGGAAAGGATCTGAGGCTTTTATGGGAGCGTGCGATAAAAGATTTTTGAAATGCTCTTTATCAAAAAATCCTTGTTCTGTGGGGAGTTTTTCTTTGAGTTTTTCAGGCTCAAGAGAAACAAAAAAATCCACAGATTCATCGAGGAGTTCTTCTTTGGTGTAGACCTTGGGGTCTGTAAGGTTTACAAGTCCGTTGGTATTATCGCAAAGAGCTCCATAGAAACCTGCCACGCGGGCATCCAAGACAATCAAAAAGCGCCCTTTTTTTTTCGTATCGATCGCTTTCATTGCATCAAAAGGGATGAGGGGAATATTGAGTGCAAAACTTAGCGCTTTGGCAATGCTAAGAGCGATACGGATACCTGTATAAGATCCAGGTCCGCGGCCAATAGCAATGGCACCGAGAGTTTTGAGATGCTCTTTTTCAATGAGAGGTAAAAGATGTTTTGAGCTTTGCTCTTGGGGCTTAAGTTCTTTATAAAAAGTGATTGTGTTGTCTTCTAAAATAGCGACAAATGGTAGAGGTGTTGAAGAATCCAAAATTAATACTTTCATTTTAATACTTTCATTAAGATTTATTGCTAGATCAAAACGCTATTGTCCTATATATTGAAAATAAATCCAAGCATTTATACAAGTAGAAATATAAGACATTTTTAGGAGAAGATATTGGACGAAGGACCTGTTAGAGAAGATTTTGAAGATTTTGAAATTGAACATCTTCCTGAGATCAAGGATCTTGCCAAGTTAGATGAACCAGATGAGCTTTATGTTGTGCCTTTAACCAGGCGGCCTTTTTTCCCTGGTATGGCAGCACCCATTGTGATCGAAGTAGGCGCCTATTATGATGTGCTCAAACTCATTGCAAATGCCCCTCAAAAATTGATTGGACTTTTTCTTACAAAAAAAGAGAATGCCGATGTCTACAAGGTGGGTCTAAAAGATTTGTATCGGGTGGGTGTGTGCGCACGCATTTTGCGTGTTGTACCCATTGAAACAGGGGGCGCACAAGTTGTGCTCAATATGGAAAAACGTGTCTCTATTTTGGGACCATCGCCAAGGAAAACAAAACACTTAAAAGCAAAAGTCAATTATAACACCGATCGAAAAACCAAGGTCACAAAAGAGATCAAAGCCTATTCCATTAGTATCATCACGACCATCAAAGAACTCTTAAAACTCAATCCGTTGTTTAAAGAAGAATTGCAGATTTTTTTAGGGCAAAGTGATTTTACAGAGCCTGGAAAATTGGCCGATTTTGCAGTTGCTTTGACAACAGCATCGCGCAAAGAATTGCAAGATGTATTGGAAACCTTTGATGTGGTCAAACGGATTGATAAAGCGCTTTCTCTTTTGAAAAAGGAACTCGATTTGTCCAAATTGCAAAGTTCTATTAATCAAAAAATCGAAGCGACGATTTCCAAAACACAGAGAGAATTTTTCTTAAAAGAACAACTTAAAACGATCAAAAAAGAATTGGGATTAGAAAAAGATGACCGCACAGTAGATGTAGAAAAGTTCGAAGAGCGATTAAAAAAACGTAAACTTTCTGAAGAAGTCAACAAAGTGATCCAAGATGAAATGGAAAAGCTGCAGGTTTTAGAGCCGCAATCGGCAGAATATTCTGTGGGACGCAATTATTTAGATTGGCTCACGATTACTCCTTGGGGAATTTTGAGTAAAGAAACACGCGATCTCATAAAAGCAGAAAAGATTTTGGAAAAAGATCAATATGGACTCGAAGATGTCAAAGCGCGTA
>JAAKFQ010000043.1 GCA_011064725.1 Chlamydiota bacterium
ATGCGACAGAGGGCCAATTTGAGATTGCTCTTTTTATTTGGGACGTGTGTTACAACGACCCTATGGATGTTTTTGAAAGCTTTAAGTATAAAACAAACAAAATCAACTTTACAAACTGGGAATCTTCTGCTTTCATTAGGCTTTTAGACCAAGCAAATACAGAAACAGATAAACAAAAAAAAGAAATTCTGTACATTGAGCTTGAAAAAACCATGACAAAAGAAATGCCTTTAATCCCTCTCTATTATCCTTCCGAAGAATATGTTAAACAAGAGTATTTACAAAATGTGATTCTTGCCTCTAATTTTGGAGATATTGATTTTAAATACGCATATATCGACAAAAACAAGCTATAAGCGTTAAAATAAGAATTTATAACTGATGTTACGCAGTAAATTAAGAATTTATAACTGATGTTACGCAGTAAATTCTGTTTATAGGAGGAGCGAAAGGAACAAGATACAAGGATAACGATGAAGTCCAACTCTAAAAGGAGTTGGACAAAGAGTTAGACGACGTAGATTGGGCCTTGCAGCCCTCATATAAATAGAATTTACTGCGTAAGGTCAGTTTACTTTGGAGGTTTTTATGTTAAGAAAAACACTGTTATTTATTTCTTGTTTGTATTTGACGGCATGTTCCACACAATCCAAATCTCAATCAACACTACGCCTAAACCTGGGAAGCGATATTTCAACCCTAGACCCAAGACAAGCTGCTGATAATTACAATTATATCGCTGTGTCGCTTTTATATGACGGACTTTTTCGCATCGGCCCTGACCAAAAACCTCACTTCGCAATTTGCGAAAATTATAGTGTTTCTGAAGATCAAACAATTTACACTTTTTGTTTAAGAAAAGCGAAATGGGCCAATGGAAAACTGATCACTGCACAAGACTTTGCTTATAGCTGGTTGACTTCTCTAAATCCACTCAACCCCAGCCCCAATGCATATCAGTTATTCATGATTAAAAATGCCAATGAATATTTTGCAAATCGAGCCAACGAAGAAGATGTAGGGATTTGTGTCATTGATGACATGACACTTCAAGTCACCCTCAATCATCCCACGCCCTTTTTCATTGAAATCTTATGCAATCCACCTTTTTATCCAGTCAATAGCCATGCTGCCAAAATGGACGCCAATTGGCATAAAAGGCTATCCAAATTAGATCTGACAAATGGTCCTTTTAAGCTGAAAACCTGGGTACCTAATGATCGTCTTGTTTTTGAAAAAAGTCCGCTCTATTGGGATAAAAAACACATTTCTTTAAATCGTATCGAATTTTCCATGATTGAAGATGCCAACACAGAACTTCAATTATTTGAAAAGGGAGAACTGGATTGGGCAGGTGGCCCTATTTCACAAAGCTTACCTCTCGCATCCATTGAAACTCTCAAAAAACGCCATTTGTTACAAAATTCTGACCCTTATACTGTCTCTTGGTTGCTTTTTAACACCACACAAAAACCCTTTGATCATAAAAAATTCAGAAGGGCATTTTCACTTTCTTTAAACAGAAAAGAGCTCATGGAATTTGCAAAATTGCAAAATAATTTTCTTCCACAATCCCTTTTTCCTCCTCTAATGAGCTTAGGAAAACATTATTTTGAAGACGCAGATACTCAACAAGCAAAACAACTCTTTCAAGAAGCTTTAGAAGAGAGCAACCTCACAAAAGAAACCCTTCCCACTATTACTATTCATTGTCCTTCTTCTGAAGATGTGCAAAAACTGGTTGAAATTGTACAACAACAATGGGAAAAAACGTTTGATATCTCCATCAAATTAGAAAAAGTTGATTGGCCTGTTTACATGAGTCTATTACAGCAACGCCAATTCAATGTAGGTTTTATTTCTTGGGCACCCGAATATGATGATCTTTATTATTTTTTAAATATTTTTAAATCCAAAGAAAATACCCTCAACTTTCCAGGTTGGGAAAATAAAACCTTCAAAGCTTTGCTAGATATTGCAAGTGCTGCTACAAATACTTCTTTAAGAAAAGATCTATTAAAACGTGCAGAAACCATTATTTCTAACGAAATGCCTATGACACCTACTTATTACAGAGGGGATGATTTTGTTGTGAATCCACAATTAAAAGGTTTTTATTTTACACATATCGGCAATTTAGAACTTGCATATTCCTACTTTGAACAATGAGTTTTGATCCAAATAGACTCAAACAGTATCCGTCTGGCCCTGGCATCTATCTTATGAAAGATGCTTTTGGTACGATTTTATATGTAGGCAAAGCTAACTCACTAAACTCACGCTTAAAACAATACTTTCAAAAAAATTCTGACCTAAGAGCCATGATTCCCTATCTTTTGGAAAAAATTGACTCTATTGAAACCATTGTCACAAATTCTGAAAAAGAAGCTTTGATTTTAGAAAACAATCTAATCAAAAAACACAAACCCAAATACAACACACTTTTCAAAGATGATAAGTCATATGTATGCATTGCCATTAACATCAAACACTCTTTTCCCACCTTGCGCCTTGTGCGCTATCACATGCGTTCCAAAAGAGACGCTCTCTATTTTGGTCCTTATCCTAACGCATGGGTCGCAAAACAAACCATACAAGCGCTCTTTAGCATTTTTCAATTGCGTCAATGCTCTGATAGAGAATTGCAATCAAGATCTCGCCCTTGCATCTTGTATGGAATAAAAAAATGTACAGCTCCTTGCACTTTGCAAATTTCTAAAGAAGAATATGGGAAAAAAATTGAAGAAATCATCCAATTTTTAAAAGGAAATAACACCAAAGTTTTCAAAATGTTGGAAAGTGAAATGCAAAAAGCTTCAAAAAAATGTGCGTTTGAAAAAGCGAAAATGCTACTAGATCAGATCAACACCATTAAAAAACTTTTAGAAAGGCAAAAAGTCGAAACCAAGTTCAAATATAATATCGATTGTATCGGTTTTTTTCGTCTAAAAGAAGATTCAATGATCACGCTTTTATCTTTTAAAAAAGGGATGCTTGTGCACTCAAAACAGTACTTTTTATCTCAACATATTGAAAACATGAAAGAACTTTTAGAAACATTTTTAATCCAACATTACCTAACCATTCCTCATCTACCAGAAGTGTTACTCGTGCCTCATTTAAACACCCCTCTCAAAGTTTTAGAAACCATTCTTTTAGAAAAGCGCAAAAAACAAATCAAAATACAAACACCTGTAAAAGGCTTTAAACTCAATTTGCTTAAAATGGCCAACCAAAACGCAAAAGCCAACTTTGAGCAACAAAAAAATATAGACCTTGTTCAAGAAAAGCTTCTTTTTGATATACAAGATTCTCTCAAACTCAAAAACTTCCCAAAACGCATTGAATGTTTAGATATTTCTTCCTTTGGTCGTGTGAATGTCGGTAGTCTCATCTGCTTTATTCAAGGCAAAAAAGCCCCCCACTTTTACCGTAAATATCGCATTGAAAAACCGCAAGATGATTATGGAGCGATTCTGGAAGTGCTCCAAAGAAGAATCAAAAAAGCCAAATTAGAAGATTTGCCTGATCTATTAATCATCGATGGTGGCAAGGGGCATCTCAATGTAGCTGCAAAAGTACTCAATGAATCTAACATCACCACCGTGGATCTTATTGCGCTAAGTAAAGAAAAGTCTCTCCATACAAAGGGTCTTACTCGAGAATGCGTCCACTCCCAAGATCTAAAAAATCCCCTGTTTTTAGACGAGCGCTCAGCAGAGCTCTTCTTGCTCCAACGTATCCGCGATGAAGCCCATCGCTTTGCTCAAAGCTATCAGAAAAAGCGCACCCAAAAACAGCTTATCTACTCTCAGCTCGATTCTATTCCATCTATCGGTCCAAAAAAAAAGAAAATGCTGCTCGATCACTTCAAAAGCGTCGCGAATTTGAAACTCGCTAAAATAGAAGATCTTGAGAAGGTAAAGGGCCTTTCTAAAACCAACATCGCCTATCTGCTTGATTTTATTAACTGACGTTACGCAGTAACTCACACCTATAGGAAGGCTGCAAAGAGCGCTCTACTTCGCATTCCTCCTCTCACAACTCTATGGAGTTGCGTTTGTCGGACATACTTGTATATCTCTCCTTTCGCTCTTCCTCTAGATCGGATTTACTGCGTAACGTCAGTTATCAAAAATCATGCTTGAATATTGCAATCCATAAAGCTTGAGTTTTAAAACCTAAATTTTAGATTTATCCCCCTCATTATCAGTGAGATTGCTCTTTCTTCTTATGTTTTTTACCTTAGAAATGACCTATTGTCATTCCCTGCGGTAAAAACCTCAAGAATTTAAGAGAATCTCCTCATGATACTAAGAGAGATAAATCTAAACTTTAGGTTTTTTAGAAAGAAGCTTGATTTGAAATCATATTTTCGTCATGGTGAAGGTATAAACAGAAAAGTAAACACCTTAAATATTTTATAATAAATACCATGGAACTTTATCTCGTCTTTTTACTTCTCGTATCCTTGCTTTTTGCGCTTTTGATCCAACAAGCCGCCAAATTGCGTGGACGCAGCCCTAGACTCTGGTTTGTTTTAGGGATTTGCTTTGGTCTTCTAGCTTTAGTTGCCCTCTACCTCTTGCCTCAAAAATCCATCAAGGAAGAAAAAGTCATTCCCGTGGCAGTCAATAACCAAGCGATGCCTGAAGAACCTAAAGAAAATGATCCTTCATTCATAGAAACTCCTAAAAATAACGACGCTTCTTACTGGTATTTCATCAATCAGGACAAAAAGACCATCGGACCCATGAGTTTTGAGCACCTTTGCCAAGAATATTTTGAGGGAAAACTACAACAAAGAACCTACATTTGGGCAGATCACATGACAGACTGGGAGCGCTTGGAATCCATGTCCAGGTTATCTGCAGAATTAGCAGACTATCGTCCATCCCCTCCTCCTGCACAAGAAGATCCAGAACAACCTATGAATGGTTAAGCTAATTTTAAAGGTATTATGACTACCAGCTGGCTTTGGTAATGCCTGGAATTTGGCCAGCACTTGCAAGTTCCCTGAAGCATAGCCTTGAGAGCTTGAATTTTCTTAAATAACCACGGCATCTTCCTGTTCTTTCGCAACGATTGCGAAGACGTACAGTAGATGTATTTGGAGACATTTTATTCAACTTAACTCGAGCGACATGTCTTTCTTCTTCAGATAAAGACATATCAAGACTGATTTTTTTCAATTTTTGGCGTTTTTCATAATTGCGTTTGACTAATTCTTGTCGTCTTTTTTGCTTTTCTATACTCGATTTTTTCGCCATATTTTTTAACCTTTACGTCCTTTTGCTTTTTTCTTAGCTGGCCCTTTTTGCCTTTGCTTACGATTTGGATCCTTTTTATTAATCACATATAACCTTCCCTTTCTTCTCACAAGAAGATCTCCCTTGGAAGGATCCGCTTTTACAGATGCTTTTACTTTCATAGTTCAATTCCTTTTAAAATCAAGAGCATACCCCAAAGGGCAAAAAGACGCAATGACTCACTTAAACTGCTGTATGTCAATGATTTAGTCAAAACATTGCAAGATTTGTCTACTTATACTAAACTCCCCTCTTATGAAAAGAACATATCAACCCAGTAAAAGACGTCGAGCAAAAGCACATGGTTTCCGTGCCCGTATGAAAACACGTAGTGGTAGGCTTGTTTTAAAAAGACGTCGTCAAATTAAAAGAAAAAGCCTAACGCCTTAATTCTATGCGTTTGTTACTTATCAAATCTTATCTTTTACGTAAGAAAAGGCACTATGTTGCTCTAGAAAAACACAAACAAGTTTTTGAAGGATACGTGCTTAAAATAAGTTTTTGCAAGAGTCCTTTTCTTGTTTCAAAATTGGGCATTTCTGTGTCTAGAAAATGTGGAAAGGCTGTGTTAAGAAATCGTTTTAAAAGACAGATCAAAGAAATTTATAGAATCTATCGAAATGAGCTCATATATCCTGTAAATCTCAATATCCGTCCCAATTGCTCTCTTCAATCAATCTCTTTTGAGATGATCAAACAAGACTTTTTAACCTTTTTAACTGATCTTACGCACTAAATCCAACTCATGAGGCTGCAGACAATCTGCTTTGTTTTGGTTCTAGTCCAACTCTCATGGAGTTGGGCTTCTAAGCAATCCTTGCATCTTGTCCTCTTCGCTCTTCCCTTAAATTGGATTTATCGTGTAACATCAGTTTCTAAAAACACTATGAACCTGAGTTTTGGGTTTATTTCACTCATTCTCAGGGAGATAACTCTTTCTTCTCACGCTTTTACCTTAGAAATGGCCTTTTGACCATTCCTTGCGGTAAAAATCCCGAGAATTTAAGAGTAATCTCCTCATGATACTGAATAAACTAAACCCAAAACCCAGGTTATGAAAACGCTCATTATTCGTCACAGAAGAGAAAATCGCAAAAAATGCACACTCACACCTTTAGAAAAACGCTCAGATTTTACATTTTTGCCTTATCCCAATACGCCAGCCTTTGATCCCACAAATTGCGTGTTGCTTGATTTTGAAGGCCCCTTGCTTTCAAAACGTGAGGCAAAAAAAACACTTGTTGTGATCGATTCTCTTTGGCGTTACGTTCCAAAAATAAAAGCCATTTTGCCAAAAATGCACTCCTGTAGCCTGCCTGCATTCAAAACAGCGTATCCAAGAAAACAAGAAGATTGTTTAGATCCAACACGAGGAATGGCGTCCATAGAAGCAATTTTCGTTGCCTATACATTGTTGGGTTGGGATACAACAGGACTCTTGGATCACTATCACTTTAGAGAAGAGTTTCTAAAAAACAATTTTGAGCATGGAAAGGAAAACTAAACCCAAGAAGATTCCGACAAAAATCAAAGTTTTATAGCCGAATAAATAGGCTCCACTTGTAGAATATTCTTTGACATAACGCCCCGATAAATACATCAAGATGGGCAGTACACCAAGTAAGATCACACAGCCTAATCCCCCCGCAATATTGAGCGCTAAAATAAATAAGTTGGGATCAATAAGACTAAAAATAAGAGGTGGGACAAAAGTCAAAAGGCCAATGATAACCAAATTTTTGCCTTTTTTTGCAAAACTCAAACCATCTGCAATAAAATCGACAATGCCTAAAGAGACTCCCAAAAAACTGGTCGCAATCGCACAAAATGCAAACCCTTGGCCAAGAAAAAACACAAATGGACTTTGTACCACATTTGCTAAAGAAAACACCGCTGTTTTTCCCGTTTTTAATGCTGTTTCTAAACCAAATTCTCCTGTCAGCGGAATGACAGACAAAATAAAGCCTTGCCAAATTAAATAAATCACAAGAGCAATCGTGGTGCCTAAAAATATTGCCAGACGTATTTTTTTAGGGTCTTGATCTAAGTAGGTACAAATGCTCGGTACCGTCGCTTGGTAAGAAAATGCGGTAAAAATGATGGGCAGAGCAATAAAAATCTTAGAATAATTAGAAACGAGCAGGGCATCCAATTTAACAAATTGAATTCCCAAAATAACAAATCCCACGTAGGTGATAAACAGTCCAAAAAGAAAGAGCTTATTGACACGATCAATCATTTTGGTTCCTTTTAAAATTAAAGGCGCAAAGAGCAAAGTAAAGAGCAAAGAAAACCATCTAGGACTATTTAAATGGGTGATTTGGGACAAAATTTGCCCACTTCCCGTCATATAGGCAATCAATAAAAGGTAAAACAAAAAGATGTAGATCAAAAGAGTGAATATTTTTGCCTTTTTACCTAAAAAATGCTCTGTGAGAGATAAAAAATTGGCATTTTTTCTTCCCCACAACACAATTTCTGCCACAAGCAAACCTGTGATAATCATGGTTAAATAACAGGCAATGTAGACAAAAACACTTGGGAAAAATCCAGCAGCTGCACTAACGACAGGCATGCCTAGCATGCCAGCTCCAATACCCGTTCCTGCAATAATAAAACTGCTTCCTAAAACAGATCCTGTTTTAAATAATGCCTTCATTCTACTGTGACTGATTTTGCTAAATTGCGAGGTTTATCGATCTCACAATGCTTTTCCTTTGCAAAGGAGTATGCAAAAAGTTGAGAAAAAAGGGTAGCTAAAAATATCGCAATACGATCATCACATTTTGGAAGTGTAAAAATAGCATCGATGCACTCATCTAAATCCCCAATATTTTTTTCTGTGATGGCTAAGATTTTGCCACCCCGTGCTTTGATTTCCATTAAATTAGAGCGCATTTTTAAAAACGTATGCTGGTTACAAAGATAGGCAATGGTTGGTATACGATCATCAATGAGTGCAATGGGCCCATGCTTCATTTCTCCAGCTGCCAACGCTTCTGTAAACACATAAGCAATTTCTTTTAACTTGAGCGCGCCCTCCAGAGCCATGGGATAGGTTAAATGACGCCCTAAGTAAAAAAATCTGTCATATTGAACAAATTGCTTTGCTAATTGTGCAATTTCATCTTGGCGATCCAAAATGCTTTCCAACAAAAGTGGTAAGTGTTGCAACTCTTCAATCAATTTTGAATCAGGTTTTAATTGCAAACTTAACAACAGAATCGCTCCTAACATTGATAAAAAGGCTTTTGTGGAAGCCACACCAATTTCAGGACCACAACGCAACAGCAGCACTTCATCTACTTTTCGCGTTAATTGAGAGCCTTGCACATTGCAAATAGCCAAAATTTTACCCTGTTGCTTTTTGACAAGCTCACAGGCGGCGAGTAAATCTGCTGTCTCTCCAGATTGTGAAATGGCAATCGTGAGTGTTTTTTTACCAAGTTCTCGATTTTGATAACGAAACTCAGACGCTAATTCCACTTCCACCTCTTTTCCCGTTGTCTGGAACAGATACTTTCCCACTAAAGAGGCAAAGAAAGACGACCCACAACCTAAAAATAAAAACTTATCAAAAGAAGCAAGATCGATATGCTCCAAAAAGGGCAAAACTCGCTTATTTTTAAAATCGATTCTTTCTGAAAAAGTATATTTGAGAGATTGAGGCTGTTCAAAGATCTCCTTGAGCATAAAATGCTCAAAGCCTTCTTTGGAAAGCTCAATCGTCGGTAAATCAAAAGATTTGAAGACTTTTTGCACTTCTTTTAAATTTTGGTCATAAAAATAGAGCTCTTTGACACTCAATTTAGCAATCTGTCCATCATCTAAAAAGGTCACTTTTTCAATGGAAGTATCAAAAGCATGTGGATCAGATGCAATACACACTCTATTTTTCCCAAGGCCAACAGCCAACGTCGTTTCATGACAAAAGGCAAAGAGGGTTTCTGGATGATCTTTGGAAATCAAAACTATCGCAAACGCCCCTTTTAGCTGTTTTATTGCTTCGCAAATAGCTTCCAAAAGATCTTCTTCATTCAATGTATCGATCAAATGTACCACGCATTCTGTATCTGTTTGACTTTGGAAAATCTGCGTTAAATCTTGCTTAATCTCATGGTGATTTTCAATAATTCCATTATGAACAAGAGCTAAGGTTTGATTTGTATCTAGGTGAGGATGTGCGTTTTCTTTGGTGACTTTTCCGTGCGTCGCCCAACGTGTATGTGCGACGGCACATTTGGACATAGGAATGGTAGAAAACTGATCTTCAAGGACTTGGATTTTACCAACCGCTTTTTTGCTATGCAATTGATCTGCCAAATACGCAATGCCTGCTGAATCATATCCCCTATATTCTAGCTTCTTAAGCCCTGTTAATGAGTGGGCTACAGCATCAAATCCAATGTAGGCAAAAATTCCGCACATATTCTTTAGACCTTTTTTCAAAACTACTAAACTTAGTGCTAAAGTGCAACCAAAAGATCAAAACCACTATTGTAAGTCACTAAATACAAATCACTTAAAAAGTACCAAATCTTTAAAAATTCTTAAACTCCATGTGATATAATAGGTTATAGAAAAAGAAGAAAAATAAATGCCTATTTAATAAGGTAAAAAAAGAGGTAAAAAATGACATCATCTTCATCAGATCCAGGAAGAATTTCTCCTCATGGAGCATCACGATCTTATAGACCATTAGAACGAGAGCAGGCTGAAGAAGAGCTTTCAAGTTCATCGGAATATGAGGTCTTTGCATCCAGAACAGCTATTTCACAAGAACCTCCTTTAACACCTAGAGCTTTTTCAGCTCATGTTGAGGGGGATAGTTCTTCTCTTACAACACCTCATTCAAGAGAACCTGTTGAACCTTTTCATCTAGGAGTACGTGAAAAAGAAACAAGTCCTTTTTATCGCTTTCAAGCCGATGATGGAACTTGGCATGTGCTATCTATCCGTATGAAAACAAAAAACGGCACGTTTCTTGTTCCTCAAACCAAAGAACAATGGGAAAAAGCAGCTCAGAAAATGATGGGGCTAAAAGATAAACACTCAGAGCTAGATTTTAAAAGGGGTTTAACTGTCGATTTTACACATCAAAGTTTCATCTTTACAGATGCAAATCAACGACAGCAGGCATTTGTTTATTCTAGACATCCTAATTTAAAAAGTTACATTAGCACAATGCAATCAGAAATTGGAGCAAATATGGGCATAACAATCAAAGAAAAAGATAGCGTCCGTAGTCTAAAAAAACGTGGTATTAAAGTGTATAATGAAGTCTCTAGGCTAGAAAAAATAGCAGGAAGCGCATCAAAAACTATAAGTTGGGCAGGAAATTTATTTACGAAAAAGCAGCCAACGCCGCCAGCACCATTGCCTCCTCCATCTTCAAGCCCACCAGCACCATTGCCTCCTCCAAGATCTTCTAGCTCAGAGTCTGAATCTGAAGAATAATCCTATTCTTTAAATTCTGACTTTTTTTATACTGAAAATGTGAAGGCATATCCCAATACTTTCTTTGATATTGAAATGATCGATAGCAGTGCTCTATTTGTGTTGAAAACACTGCTGCAAAAAGGACATAAAGCTTACCTTGTTGGTGGAGGTGTTCGAGACTTGCTTGTCAATATTCGCCCTAAAGATTTTGATATTGTCACAGATGCAAGACCTCAAGAAGTCAGACGTTGTTTTAAAAGATGTTATTTGATTGGCAGACGTTTTCGACTCGCTCATGTTCATGTGGAGGGCAAGGTGATCGAAGTGGCTACCTTTCGAAAAGGAGAGATTGAATCGACTGCGCTCATCACTGAAGACAATGAGTTTGGAGATCCTGAAGATGATGCAAAAAGACGAGATTTTACCATCAATGGTCTGTTTTTTGATCTTAACGAAAACCAGATCATCGATTATGTCGAAGGCATTGAAGATATCAAAAAAAGACAGATCGCAACCATTGGCAATCCCTCAGCGCGTTTTCGACAAGATCCTGTCAGAATGCTACGCGCGCTTAAGTTTCAGGCAAAAATTGGGTTTGATATTGAAGAAAACACAAAAAAAGCTCTAGAAGAGTGTTTGCCTTTTATTGTCCAAAGCTCACAAGCACGTCTTTTAGAAGAATGTTTGCGTATTTTAGAGTCCTCATTTTCTGCAACGTTTTTTAGGCTCAGTTTGAAAACAAAACTTTTGCACCATCTTTTCCCCACATTATCCATCTTTTATGAAACACAAAAGCATCCCTTTTATTATCTCGACATCAAAGATGATTGGATCAATCAAGGACAAGTCTTTTCAAGATCTTGTCTATTTTCCCTATTTGTTTTTGAATATTTCAAAGTCCATCTTGTCACAAAATATGAAGGAAAAAAAGAGCCACACATGGGACAGGTCACCCAAGATGGCATTGAGTTTTTAAACCAACTTTGTGCAGGCTTTTTGCACACACCCAAACGCCTTAAAGCAGATGCAAATTTTATTCTATGCAGCCAATTTCGTTTTACACCCATTGGAAGTCGTGTCAAAATTAGAAACACCTTCTTTAGAGCCAAAGATTTTCTAAACGCCTAGAAATTACTATAAATTAGAAGTATTAATGATTTTGAAGCTAAAAAAGCACACACCCATATCTTAGAAAAATATGCTGTGAAAAAAAAACATAAAAAAAAATAAGCATTGGATATGTGTTATCGATTTTGACAAAAATGGATAGATGTTGCGATCAGTAGTTATGTAACTTTTAGAAC
>JAAKFQ010000044.1 GCA_011064725.1 Chlamydiota bacterium
ACACACTTGGGGATGCAAAAAAAGGACTAGAGTATGAAGAAAAAGCTTTAAAAATGAGACAAGCACTCTATTTAGATAAAGACCATCCAGATGTAGCCGACTCTTTAAATAGTGTAGGTGTAGCTTATCACACACTTGGGGATGCAAAAAAAGGACTAGAGTATTGCGAAAAAGCATTAAACATGGCCAAAATTATATATGGTGAAGATTCAGAACAGATAAAGATTTATCAAAAAAATGTTGAAAATTTAAGAAAACGAGAAAATTTATGCGTAATCTCATAAAAAGTTAATCTGGGTCTAGATCCAATGAAAATGGTAGTAATTTTCTAAAGAGTTCTTGATGTTTTTGCTTTCTTCTTTCGAGTGCGTCGTTTTTTTGTTGTAGGAGCTTTGTGGTGTGTGCCGTAGACGACTTCATGTAAGTTTTCTATCGCGATAAACGCGTTGGGATCTTCTCTTAACACAAGCTCTTTGAGTTCGGAAAGATCCAAACGTTCTACGATGACGTAAAGGATCTCTGTTTCTGTTCCAGAAAAACCACCACGTCCATATAAAGCAGTTAAGCCGAGTCCCATTTTATTGATAATCGCATTGGATACTTGCTTAGGTTTTGAAGACATGATGGTCACGCTTTTGAGTTCATCAAATCCGACAATCACGACGTCCATCGTTTTGTAGGCAATAAAATAGGTCATCAAAGATTGCATGGCAATGTGCCAATCTCGAAAAAGATATCCATAAAATCCAAAAATGAGAATGTTGATGGCTAAAACAACTTGACCGACAGTAAATCCTTTTTTGCGATTGATAATGATGGCTAAAATCTCTGTGCCATCTAAACAAGCTCCATTGCGGATGACAAGACCTACGCCGACACCTAAGATCACACCTCCAAAAACAATGACTTCTAATAGAAACGATCCGCTGTTAGGATCTCCTAGAAAAGGTTTAAAAGGCTCCAATAATAGCCAAAAGCCAATAAAGACAAGGACAGCAAAAAACATTTGTAAAAAGAAGGTTTTACGAATGAATTTATACGACAAAAACAAAAAGGGCAGGGTTAGAATAATCAAAGAGATTGGAAGATAATTTGCTCCAAAAAGACGTGCAGAAATCAAAGAAAGCCCAATGATGCCTCCATCAATCAAATGGTTGGGAAATAGGAAAATTCTGACGGAGACTGCTGCTAAAAATGCCCCGAGCAAAATGAAAAAATATAAACGAATAAACTTCTTTATGGATCTGGCGAAACTATTTTTATTTTGGACCATAGCAAAAAAAACGCGAGAGAAGGGACTCGAACCCTCAACTTCCGACGTGACAGGCCGGTGCTCTAACCAATTGAACTACTCCCGCAAAGGGTTTAATGGGCGCAAAAGGATTTGAACCTATGACCGCCTGTTTGTAAGACAGGAGCTCTACCACTGAGCTATACGCCCTAAATAATTGACGTTACGCAGTAACACCAATAATAACTGACCTTACGCACTACCTTCTGCTTATATGAGGGCTGCAAAAAACAATCTACGTCGTCTAACACTTCATCCAACTCTCTCGGAGTTGGATTTCATCGTCATCCTTGTATCTTGTTCCTTTCGCTCCTCCTATAAACAGAACTTACTGCGCAACATCAGTAAGTAAGTCAAAAATACCCGTTTAGAGCAATTATTTCAAGAAAATCTAGAATTTTCTACAAAGATAAACAAGGCGTTTGATATATTTTTGCTATGCACTATCGTCAAGCAAGAATTTTATTCCCGGTCTATTTGACATTTTTTTTAGATAATATGGGTTTTGCGATTGTCTTTCCTATTTTTGGACCCATGATTTTAGATCCTGATATGCATTTTTTTCATCCAGATACGCTTTTTGCAACACGTACACTGATGCTTGGAGTGATTTTAGCCTGTTTTCCTTTGATGCAACTCTTTGGAGCACCTGTTTTAGGAGAACTTTCTGATCTAAAGGGTAGAAAAAAAATCTTGACGTTTTCTGTGTTTGGAACATTTTTAGGGTATTGTACAACGGCTTTTGGCCTTTTTTACCAATCGCTCGGGCTTATCATTGCAGGTCGTCTATTCACAGGGCTTTTTGCAGGTAACACATCGATTTGTATGGCAACGATTGCGGATATTTCTAAAGATGAACATACACGCTCTTACCGTTTTGGATACATGGCGTTTACAGCAGGGGTTTCTTTTGTGATAGGAATTGTAGTTGCAGGAGTGTTTTCTTCGGATCTTTTAGCCTTTAATTCTTTTTCTTTGCCTATGTGGATTGTGACAATTTTAGCTTTTATGAATTTTTTATTTGTTGTAGGAATGTTTCAAGAAACGCTGCAAGACCTTGGAAAGGGCAGAATCACATTTACAAGAGGTATTAGAAATATTTACCACGCTTTTCGCCTACCGAAATTGGGTTTTTTGTTTTTCTTTTTATTTGCGCTTGTGAGTTCCTTTGAATTGATCTTTGCTTTTATGCCTGCCATTTTTGTAGAGTTTTATGACCTCAAAAAAGGGATGATTTCTGCCATCTTTGTGTGGCTTGGTTTAGTGTGGTCCTTTGGTTCGTCTTATCTCAATAAGCGTATTATGAAAAATAGAAGCATTTTTACGATCATGTATTCGAGTATTTTGGTTGTAATGGGAGGATATATTGCCCTTCTTTTTGCATCCAAACTTGTGCCCTTTTTAATCATTTTGTCCATTTTGATGGTTTTGTATTCGTATCTATGGCCCAATGCGCAATCTCAAATTTCTATCAATGCTGACAAGAGCATTCAGGGAAAAGTCTTGGGGGTTTCTGCCTCCATGATTGCTGCAGCTGAAATTGTTGCAAGTCTTGCTGGAGGCTATCTTTTTCGTTTTGGCATATTAGCTTTTTTGGCCTTTTGTCTATTGTTTGTTGTCTTGGGGTTTTGTTCGCTTTTTTTGTACAAGCGTAAATATTTATCTGTGTTACTCATCATCTTTGCTCTTTTTGGATGCACCAAGAAGCCTAAAGATTTTTTAATGCAAGGGGAGTGGATTCAAAAAAAAATGATCGAAGAACTGCAATATGTGCACACTTTGAAAGATTTGCAAAAGCATCAAAAACCGTTAGAAAAATACCATTTGCAACTTGTTGATGTAATTGAAAGCGCGATCAAAAATCACATTGATATTTCGCCCGATTTGGATACCTTTACATCAGACTGTTTAAAGGAAGAAATGTTACGTATATTGTTCATTGAAGGCGCCCCTAAGGTCATGGAAGAAATCCAAAAAGAAGCGCTCTATCGATTAGATCACCTATGATGCTTAAACTCAAATTTTGCTTCGCATGCTGACTTAAGAAGAATAAATTACTTCGCATTTCTCCTCACCCAACTCTTTGGAGTTGAGCTTGTCGAACGTGCTTGTATTTTATCCTCCTCGTTTCGCCTTCGAAACAAGATTTGAGCTCAAACATCATTTATGATGCTTCTGTGAAAAAGCATAAATGGAAAGAAGCCCAAGGAAAAAGCTGGGTACAAGTGGCGGGATAGCCCATTCAAAGAAAAAGTTTAAGCCCTCAAAGATAAAAACCGAACAAGCTCCGACAAATACACCTACAATCGCACCTTTTTTGGTGATACATTTAGAATACAAGCTTAAAATCACAAGGGGGCCAAACACAGCTCCCAATCCAGACCAAGAAAATAGCACCAATTTGTAAATGCTAGCGACACGATTAAAGGCAATAAAATAGGCGAAAATACCAATCAACAAGATCGCAATTCTAGAAACAACGACCACTTGTTTTTCGGTGGCTTGTTTGTGAAAGAAATTTTTATACAAATCGTTAGCAACATTGGATGAGAGCACCAAAATCTGCGAGTTCATCGTTGAGATAATCGCAGCAAGCACACCACACAACACAAAGCTTGCAAAAAAAGGAGTCAGTACGCTTTTTGCCATCAGCACATAAACCAAAGCCTCATTGCTCAAAGCGGGTGAAAAAAACTTTTTTCCTACAAGCCCAACAAGACAAGAAAATACAACGGATAAAAACAACCAGCTCATGCCCACATACTTGGATTTTTTAAGGTCTTTAGGATCTTTGATGCCCATAAATTTGATCAAAATATGAGGCTGGCCAAAATACCCAAGCCCCCATCCAAACATCAACAAGTATGCCATAGGAGATTTAGCGGTCTCTAAAAAGCGAAAAAAATCATTTTTGACATCGATGGCTCCAAGATCGCTTTGGGCTAAAATGGGCACAAGGATCAGAGCAAAAAGCAAAAACAACCCTTGAAAAAGATCAGTCCACGCAATAGTGATAAATCCTCCAGTAAAGACGTAAAGCGTGGCGATCAAAATACCAATAAATAGGCCGATGGAATATTCAATATTAAAAAGAATTTCAAATAAATAGCCCATCCCAACAAGTCCAGAGCAGATGTAAAAGATGTAGAAAATAAGCGAAAAGAGGGCAGTGATTAAAGACAAGGTATGCTTTTGATCAGAAAAACGTTTTTCAAAATATTCAGAGAGGGTAAAAGCATTATATTTCTCGGTTTCTTTGCGAAGGCGTGGTGCAATAAACTGCCAGTTTAAATACATAAAAATCAAAAGCCCGATAGCCGTCCAAATGTTGATCAGGCCAGTGGCGTAAACCGCGGCGGGCAAACCCATAAAGATCCAAGAACTCATATCGCTTGCATGGGCAGAAAGAGCTGTGACATAGAAATTTAAAGAACGGTTTCCAAGTAAAAAGCTTGCTTTTGTTTGTTTGCGGTAGGAGAAAATGGCAATCAAAAATAAAATCGCGCAGTAAAAAACAAGGGCCAAAAGCGTGGGTGTTTCCATACCCAAAAAGAGTACAATGAAACTCAAATTTATTCAATGACTGATGTTTAAGCGATAAATTCTATTTAGAGGAGGAGCGAAAGGAGTAAGATACAAGGATTGCGATGAAGTTCAACTCCGTGAGGGTTGAACAAAAAGCTAGACGCTGTAGATTGTGCCTTGCAGCCCTCGTATAAATGGGAGTAAGCGCGCAATATCAGTCAATAAGAGCTTTGTTGGATCCATATTTTAGAGCAGAATGGAGCAAGTTTTGTCGGATGTTGGGATAGAGCTCTTCAATTTCTTGGATGAGTAGATCTGTTTTTTTGCGATAGGAGTGTTGTCCTTTTTCGCATTGGCACGTGATGCGTAAAAAGCCCATTTGTTTGGCAAAGCTTTTAATCAGTTCTTCTTGGACATAGATGAGGGGGCGAATAAGTGTTATATTGAATTTTTTCATCTCGATGCGAGCAAGCATCGCGCTAAATTCACCTTTGTGAAACAAATTCATTAACAGCGTTTGGATAAGATCATCGCGATGATGGCCAAAGCTAAGAGTAGAAATGCCTTCGTTTTTTGCCATTTCAAATAATAATTTACGCCGTTTTCTTGCGCACACATAGCAATTAAGAGGCACCTTTTTTTGAGTTGTTTGGGCAATATGCAAAGGAACATTGAGCTGTTTGCACACTGTTTTCAAATAATTTTGATGTAAAGAAGCACCACAAGAAAAGCTGCCACTGACGCAAAATGCATGTAGATCAAAGCTTTCAAATCCTTTGCCGTTGATCGCATTGAGCATAATGAGCATGGTTAAAGAATCTTTTCCCCCGCTAAGAGCAACACCAATTTTTTTTTGACCATCTAGCAAATGAAAGTCAAAAATGGCTTTTCTGCACATGCTTTCGATTTTCTTGCCTGTCTTTGAAAATGGGGGTTTGAGCTGAATTTCTTGCATTGTTTGTGTTTTTTGGTATACTGCTTTTAAAAAAGTATAGGTAATATGAGAATTGGTCGCAATGATCCATGTCCTTGTGGTTCTGGAAAAAAGTATAAAAAGTGCTGTTTTTCAAAAGATCAGCCTGAAAAGAAAAAACATCAATTCAAAAAATTAGATTCTAGTAAGATTCCCAATTTATTTAAAAATATTCAAAAGAAAGACTAAAATAAAGTTTCCTAATTGTTTTTAATTGTTCATCATTTTATTCTACCAAAACCTAAATCAATAGATTTTAGAAAAAGGAGAATAATATGAAATTTAAAAAATGTCTACTTTGCTTAATGGCATTACCGTTGTCATTTTTATTTGCGGATCGTTTTGGAGAGAACTCCAATTTACCCACACCTCCTCCTTTGAAGGATCCAATTGTTGATACATCTTCTTACAAAGATGCATATACATATCAGAAGTTTACAAAGCTTTTATTTTTACCTGCCTATGGGTTTGGGTACCGTCAAAGAAGTGGGCATGTTGGTTTTGATATCGCAATGAATGTGGCGCCCTACGTTTTTCTTAATGTTGTCCATGCTCGTGTTGCCGGTCTTGTTTATTTGAGTAAACTCTCAAAAACAAGTTCTCCCTATGTGGGATTAGGAGCTGGCGGGTTTGGATCTTACAGCAACACTCGTAAAAAAGGGACCTTTCATGGGGGTATCACAGGTGATTTTTTAATTGGAATTGAAAATGAAAAAGGCTTTTGGGAAATCGATATTGCTGTCAGTCATTATTTAGACAACAATCCAAAACACCGTATTTTTCATGCAAGAACATTTCCCTTCATTACAATTTCGAAAGGATGGAGATTCTAACAAAATAAGGAGAATAATATGAAATTTAAAAAGTGGATATTAACAGCGATGATTTCTGTTGCAGCACCTATTTTTGGTGATGCGCTTGATCAAAGTCCAACAAAGCCTGTATGGCATACAGCACCTTCTATTCCAACGGCTCCCAAGGTATCAGATGCGAATTTTTACCAAAAAGTTTCTATGGCTTTTCTAGTCCCTTCTTATGGACTTGGATATCGCCAAAGAAGTGGAAATGTAGGTTTTGATCTATCAATGAACTTGTATCCTTATTATTATGTCAATGGCATACAAGCAAGAGCCCTATTTTTGACTTATTTTGGAAAAAGCTCAAAAGCGAATGTTCCTTATTTTGGATTGGGTGCGACAGGTTCTTTTGTGTATAGACTTTCTCCTATAACAAAACAGATGCAAGACCTTGCTAAAACTTACTTTCTCACTGACATCAAAGAACAGAGTGTTGTTCTTCAAGGATCTGCCAATATGGTGTTTGGAATTCAGCAAGAAAATGGTTTTTGGGAAATTGAGTTTGGAGTTACTCCAAAATTTGCGACAACGGAGAAAATGCTTGTTCCTTCAAAAGCGAATTTCGATGGAAAAATCGCAAATTGGAGCGTAGTTGTATCAAAAGGCTGGAACTTTTAAGTTCACTCATAAATGAGCCCTCATCTCTGAGGGCTTTGATTTTTAACCTGAATTTTGGATTTATTTCCCTCATTATCACTGAGATTGCTCTTTCTTCTCTTGGCTTTATCTTGGAAATGGCCTTTTGCCATTCCCTGCAGTAAAAATCCTGAGAATTTAAGAGAATCTCTTCATGATCCTGAGCAAACTAAATCCAAAACTCAGGTTTTTTATTGATTTTGTGTGAATATTTTGTTATATTCACGTGCATGCTGGTGTAGCTCAATCTGGTAGAGCATCCGACTTGTAATCGGACGGTTGAGGGTTCAATTCCTTTCGCCAGCAATTTATGGGGGTGTCGCATAGTGGCAATTGCAATGGACTGTAAATCCATCTCCTTTACAGGATCCGTCAGTTCGAGTCTGACCGCCCCCAATTTTAATTTCCCAATAAAAAATTTTGGTGTTTTTATTAGAGATTGTATAGTGTGAAGTTATGAAAGCATTATTTAATGGACAGGTGATTGCAGAAAGTGATCAGGTAGTGCCGCTAGAAGGGCATTTTTATTTTCCCGCATCATCTGTAAAAATGGAATTTTTGCAAGCCTCTGAGCATCATACAAGCTGTATTTGGAAAGGAGAGGCAAGTTACTACCATATTATTGTGGGTAATCAAACATTTGAAAATGGTGCATGGTACTATCCCGCCCCTTCAGAAAAAGCTGAGCATATTAAAGATCACATCGCGTTTTATACGCCGCCTGTTGAAATTCAGTCTTAAATTGCTCACGCAGTTGGCATAAAATCTTTTGTAAACCTTTAAGATTTTCTTCTGTAACCTCATCTTTGGGCATTTCACTAAAGTAAGATTTATCAATATTTGCAAAAACAGCAATATGTTTTGCATACTCTTTTAAGGTAATGGGTGCATCTTCGATAGGTGTCAGAGATCCTAAATCAATCATTTTTAAGTTTCCTTCTTCTGTCATAAAATTGTCTGAATACAGGTCTTCATGGACAAAACCTTGATCATGGATATAGATGAGAGTATCAAGTAGTTGAAGTTTTAATTTTGGATCAATGCTACTAAATCCTTCCATCTTTTTTCCATCGACAAACTCTAATACAAGTGTGTGAACTCCATTTTTATCAACAAAAGAATCCAAAATTTTGACGATATGAGGGTGATCTAACTTTTTTGCAATCTCAAATTCTGAAATTGCCTCTTGTACTAGCCCATTTTCTTTAAATTGATAATTTAAAAAGATTTGGAAGTTAGGATCATCTAGCGTAGCTTGTAGGACCCTCTGCATCCATTCTTCTTTAGTAAAAAAACATTTTAGAGCAACAATTTGACCATGTGCGTTTTTTGCTTTGTAGACTTTTGCTGTTTCTCCTTCTCCAATTTCTTCCAAGATCTCAAATGGGGGAGTTTCTGGGAGTATGGGTATATGAATAGTTGATACGAATGATACTGTCGTCATAAGATTCTCCGGGTTTTTTGGAAAATTATATAAGAAATTGAAATAAAAGTCTATTATAAGATTATATTTAAAGATTTACTTTTGATGTTAATTTCGAGCTTAGATGTGTTTTTTTGAGGCTCGCCATCGAGGTGAAAGGGCATGTCTTTGGCTTCAATTTGTAGATGTCCTTTTGAAGAGCATGTTCCGTTCAGATATGTTTTTAAAACCTCAATGATTTTGTATGCTTATTCAATAACTGTCGAAATTCAGTCTTGAACCTGTGTAAGATTCATCAACGATCAGGGGAGGTTATTGAGGATATTTTATGCCTACAACAGCTTTTCCAAACTGGGAATCGATGAAGTTCATGGAAAGATCACTAACCGTTGGAGTTAGTGTGCATTCACAAGATGATATAGGATTGGGTTGTAATTTTATTTTATAATGGAGTACTTTCGATATCTCAACTCCATTTTTGTAAGTCACCTTCCAATAGCGATCCCAATCACTTTTATCAAACATATTATTGATATAGCGATAAATCGATTTAACGACTGATTGAAGATGAGTCTCTTCGGTTGTGCAAGAAGGATGAACCATAAAATAAATCTCGAAATTTAATGTTTTTAAAGAGTATTGATGCATATACCGATTCAGGCTACCTCTCATTTTCATGTCTGGCTCGTGTAATCTCTGTATGCATTTAATCCACTTTAGTTGAGAGATTCTAAAAAGAGTAAATATTTGAGCAACAATGTTTACACATTGTAGCATTTTCTGTTTTGAAAAGAAGGCAAGGGCGATACTGGCGACTATCTGATTGATATGAACACATTGCATAAGCCGGTGAATAAGAGGAGATTCCCATTTCATCTCGAGTCCTTCTAAGATCTCGGAAGAAATTGGTAGTTGTTTGAAAAGTTTTTCAAGAACACTTGATGATTGTAAATAAGGATTAATTTTAAAAACGATCAAATAAGAAAGAGATGCTGTTGCCAAAATTCCTATAGTCGTAATCAAAAGGTTTTTTATTGCCTTGTCAAAGTTTTCTTTGTCTTTTGCAGATGCGCCGATTTCTATCAACTTAATTGCTAAGAAATAGAGCGTTAGTGCATATCCTAAAAAATTAATTACTAATAAAATTTTTTGAATTTTAAAAATTAGCACAGCCAATTCTGGATATTTTTGTAAATAGGATAAACCTGTCTGAACAACATTATAGGTAGTGTATAATTTTTCAAAGAGTTCCTGGGAGTAAGCAGAAGGCTTTCCAGCTAAAGTTACGCTCGCTTCAGTATCTGATATTTTGATATCACAACCATTTTGTGGAGGAAAATCTCTACATATTGGACATGATGGTAGATTGTCTTGTGGAATTTTGGCTGAATATGCATGGGACGTATGTGTATATACGTGATCTCTATAATGATCAGTAACCTGCAGATGAAGGAAGCTGTTTTTTAGAAATACACCACTGTCATTTATCTTTTCTATTACATGTGGAATTATACAATTTTGATGAAAGGCATGGTATGTGCAAAAAGTCATATCTAATTCATTTGTGTCGTCGAGACAAATACTACATTTTTCCTTAACAGAAGAACCTTTTGGAGAAAGCAGCAACATTTTGTATACGACTTCTACCTTGTTCATATGGCCAAATAAAAATTCCTGAAAATTTTTACGAAAATACATCCATTCTAAGCGAGTATTTTTCCACAAGCTATATCCTGACGCAGCTAAGTCCATTCCGATCCAGAATCGATTTTTTGCAAAATAGATCGAAGTAATGTTTAGAATCAGTTTTGTCAAATGTAAAACTTTAGAAATTTTTTGGTTAAGATTTGAGGTTTTCTCCCACACCACCCCCGAACGAGGAGCTACTTTTTTAGTTGTAGGAAAAAAATACCTTGAGACTTGATTTAAAATGACTTTATCAACAGCAACGGCAAAAAGAATAGCGATTGCTAAAATAGATATAGAGAGGATATCGTCAGCCTTTTTAAACATGTGAGGTTTCGTATTTTCTGGGATTTCCGCACAAAGTTTTGTCGCACAAAGCCAAATAGTTCCGACATTAATGACGTTAAATATTGTTTGAACTCCATGGATTCGATCAACAAGCGTTTTTGAAATTTGCTGAAGATGTCGATTTGCTTTTAAATCCACTCCTCCCACTGAACCGTAGAAAGCCCCTTCCAAAATTGAATGAATAATCGGAATTTTTTTCCATAGATGATTCCATAGATAAAAAACCCCCTGAGGGACCATAGAAGGAATTGCTTTGGGAATGCCGCTAGTCATGTAACCTCACATGTTTGGCATGGGTTTAAAAAAAACATCTTCAGGGCAATATGATACCTGAAATTGAAATAAAAGTCTATTATAAGATTAGATTTAAAGATTTGCTTTTGATGTTAATTTCGAGTTTAGATGTGTTTTTTTGAGGCTCGCCATCGAGGTGGAAAGGCATGTCTTTGGCTTCAATTTGTAGATGTTTTATTTGATAGGTTTCAATGTAGCGTGATTGATCAAGTTGCTTTGTTACAGTTTTGAGGGCAAATTTTACAATTTTATAAAATTTAAAGTGCTTAATGATCACAATGTCTAATTTTCCATCATCGATGCGTGCTTTGGGAGCAAGATAGACGTTTTTTGCATATTGGCCGCTATGTGCGATAAAGATCCAAAAGGCCTGGATTTTTCGGTTTTTTCGGTTGAATGTGAGCGTGTAGGTTTTGGCACGATATTGAAAAAAGCGTTTTAAAAAAAAGTAAGCGTAAGGAAAAAATCCACGCAATTTTCTTAGAGAAAAATCCTGAGCAACAAGGGCATCGAGTCCAATACCACAAAAAGCTAAAAAAGGCTTATTGTTTGCATATCCAGTATCGACTGCTTTAGTTTTTAGGCGATTGATTGCTTGAATGGCTTTTTTTGTGTTTGTAGGAATCTTTAAATAGGTTGCATAACCATTTCCAGAACCTGTTGGAATGATTGCGAGCAATTTTTTTGTATTGATTAGAGTGCATCCCACTTCATTAACGGTACCATCACCTCCAACAGCACAAAAAATGGAGAATTTGTTGAGATTTTGTTTCACGAGACGTGTGGCATGGCCAGGTTTTTTTGTGACTTGGATGGCAAAATCAAATTTTTTATGATCGAGGTATTTTTCAATCAGAGAAAGGACCTGCTTGTGTTTTCCAAGTCCAGAATGCGGATTGATAATGAAAAGAATCTGTTTTTTGTTCATAACGTGCTGATTGTAACTGAAAGATGAAAAAAAGTGTATTTACAAAAATTGCTCCCTGTTTATTTG
>JAAKFQ010000045.1 GCA_011064725.1 Chlamydiota bacterium
TCAATGCATTGAATTGCACAGAAGGAGGATTTGGTTTTAAAGGTGTAGAAAATCGTGAATTAGAGGATGTCTTTCAATCGATGCCTTTAATTACAAAAAAGATTTTATTGCCCAAACCCACATCTATTCCAAAGGATAAAATCAAGGCAATGTTTAAAGATTTAATTCAACAATTAGAAGAAAATGACGAAGATATTAAAAAACTTATGTTAGAGCCTCTCTTTCTAGCCAAAGCTCCTCTATTTTATTCTTTTGAAGAGCTGTTTACAGATGTGCCTGTCGATTTAGACTTTTATAAAGAAACCTATTGCGATTTAGCAAAACAAAAAGTGCTTAATATGTTAAAAGAAAATTATGAGGCTCCTGCATAATGCAAAAAACGGATTGTTTTTGTGCAAAAACTTTTAAACTTCAGGAGATAAGACGGTATCAAGTTTTATGCAAAATTTGCATTATGCAGGAGTTTCATTATGCGTTTTTCTGACCAACTTTTACTTCTAGAAGAAAAAAATCCATTGCTGTGTTTTTTGCTCCGAACACAGAAAACAAAAAAAAGAGCAAAAAAGGCTTATCCTTTTCCCAAAAAAGATATGGAAGTACTCTACATCCATGGCCTGCAAACATTATCAAAAACGTTTTTCCATTGGTTGAATAAGTCCACGCTACACAAGATCGTGTTTTTAGAGGATAAGCTTGAAAATGCAAAAGCTTTTTTAGAGAAAAATGTAAAACACATCCTCACACATCCACAAATTGAGATTGTATATTTACAAAATAGTCAAGACGTCAGCTATATTTTTAAGCAAGGGCAGAAAAAGCCTTTTGTTTTAACAACGAATGCAGCACTAGAGCGCCATATTTATTCCAATACGTTTTTATTTTTGGCCTATTGCCAAGATCTTTTAGAACCCAAATACAGTTATAAAAATTTTTACAACAATTTGACCTATGCACAATCTGCCTACTCAGTAGAAGCTTTAAAACAGGCATTTAAAAATAAGCCTGGCTTTTTGCTAGGATCAGGTCCTACGCTTCAAACTTCGCAATTAAAAACTATGAGGGATAAAGGACTATTTTTGGGGTGCGGTTCAAGCTTAAAGTTGGTGCCAGATGTAGATTTTGGGCTTGTTGTGGATCCCACAGAGCGCCAAAAACAGGCACTCAAAAACCATCATGCCAAAAAAGTACCTTTATTTTTTACACTCCGCTCTCAAAGCGATGTGGTGAAAAGCTTTGATGAGCGCATTTTACTCCATCACCTAAATGATGAAAAAAACATTCAATTTTTTGAAAAAGCACTTGGACTTGAAGATGAAAATCTTATAGAACCTTTGGAATCGCTCTATTCTTCTGTGACCACTGTAGGTTTACAATTGCTGCTTTATTTAGGATGCAATCCAATCATTTTATGTGGTGTGGATTTAGCTTTTGTAGGTAAGCAATTTTATGCAAAAGGCTTACAAAAACATACACTCGATCCTCTTCAAGATCAAACCGTACACCTTGCTGGAAAAGTGACGACGGAAAAGTGGGTGCTTGAAAAACAGGTCATCGAAGAAATCATTGAAAAAAATCCCAAAACTACATTTTATCGCCACAAGCCCGTTCTACCTATCAAAGGAGCGAAAAAAATTGCTCTTTCTACAGTGGAAAAAAAATACCGCGCAATGGATAAACGCTGGAAAAAAGTGGCATTGAAAAAACAAAAAGCATGCACGCAGATCAAACAAAAAATCCAAAAGAATTTAAAAAAACTCCAAGCACTTTTTGAAAAAAAGCCCCACTCATTAATGTTGGATTTAGAATTACAGACAAATCCACTCTACACAGCGTTTTTTGAAAAACCCATTGCGTATTACACATTTTTACTCACACAAGATGGACTTTATGATGAGACAAAAAAAGCGCACATCGTCAAAAGACTCATCAAAGAGTATTCCAAGTTATCATCTGACTAAAGCTTTATTTGATCTTAATCAAAAAGTATATGACAATTTAGCTTATTTTTTCTACAATGCGTAGAAAAAAGAGAAGGATGCCAGACAAAAAAACTTTAGATCTTTTATTCACCGAAGCTAGAACACACACGCATTGGCAAGATAAAGATGTTCCTGAGGCGCTTTTAAAGCAGCTCTATGATCTTGCAAAAATGGGACCTACAAGTGCCAATTGTCAACCCATGCGTATTGTGTTTGTCAAATCTAAAGAGCAAAAAGTTGTTTTAGAACCCCTGCTTGTCGAATCCAATCGCAGAAAGATGATGGAAGCTCCCGTATGTGCGATTGTTGCATTTGATCTATTATTTACAGAGCATATTGAGAGTTTATATCCTAAAAAAGGTATCCGTGCATATTTTGAAGGGGATCCAGACTTGCAAGCATTTGAAGCATTTCGAAGTGGGACGCTGCAAGGTGGATATTTTATTTTAGCAGCACGTTTACTTGGGTTGGACTGTGGTCCTATGGCGGGGTTTGATAAAGGTGCCGTCGATCAAACCTTTTTTAAAGACGAGCGTTTTAAAACCAATTTTTTATGTAATCTAGGGTATGGGGATTTTTCAAAACTCCACCCACGTAATCCGAGGTTAAATTTTAATGAAGCATGTCAAATTATTTAGTTTAGCGATCTGTTTTTTCCTTTTGTCAGGATTTTCTACAACGTTGAAGATAGGATGGATCACAGCTCCCAAGTTTGATCAAAATGCCAAAGCATATGAGCATTTAATTCGAGAGATCAAAGAGGAAAAAGTGGCTTTTTTGATTATTGGTGGCAATATTGGAGATCATCATTGTACAAAAAAGTGGGTCGAAAAATTACAGAAAGATGCCAAATGTGATATCTATTTTATATTGGGACATCGCGATTTTTATAAAGGTTCGATTGCGGGCGTTCGAAAAGAGATTGCAGATTTTGCCAACAAAAACGAAGCGCTTTATTACTTACCTTCTCATGAGACTATAGAACTGACAGAAAAAACAGCTCTTGTGGGAATGGATGGTCTTGCAGATACCTACACAGGATCTTTGTCTTGGATCAAACCCAAACTCAATCAAATTACGGAATTTGCAAGTTTGGATGGAAAAAAAACCCTTGCATTTTTGAAAGACAATGGCAAACAAGAGGCTCAAAAGTTAAAGAGAAAGCTTCGCACTGCGTTTAAAACACATCAAAGCGTCATCCTTGTTTTAGAAACGCTTCCCTTTATTGTGGAGACAAAGCAGGAACCTTTTTTCCAATGTAAAGAAATTGGCGCAATGTTGATGAAAATGATGGAAGAGCATCCCAAAAAAAAGTTGTTGGTTTTGTGTTCCCATCCACTCAAATCTCAAGAATTTTTTCCCTTGGAAAATTTAAGAGTGAAAGTACATTTACAAAAACCCAAACAGAGTGTGTTATTCATTGAGTAGTCCTATGTTTGTAATGCAAGTGGTGACTTCTAAAGATCTCATAGAAAAAATCACACTTATAGCTTCAAACAAAACCTATGTTGACACGCATCATCCAGAAATTAAAAAAAAGCTTGAGGCATGGCTTGACTGCTATTCAACTAAAAAACAGCCCAAAATTGCTTTGCCTTTGGATCTTTCAAAACTTAGCCCATTTTCAAAAAAGGTTCTAGAGGCTTTACAAATGATTTCTTTTGGACAGACTAAGACATATGCACAAATTGCACAAAAAATAGGATGTAGGGCTTTTCGTGCCGTTGGAAATGCATGTCATGACAATCCTTTCCCTATCATCATTCCCTGCCATCGCGTGGTTGCCAAAACACATCTTGGTGGTTTTGCCTACGGAAAGGAGTTCAAACGTGCCTTACTTAAATTTGAAACCTGAGTTTCTAAGTTTATTTCACTCATTCTCAGGGAGATAACTCTGTCTTCTCTTGGCTTTACCTTGAGAATAGCCTTTTGACCATTCCTTGCGGTAAAAATCCCAAGAATTTAAGAGAATCTCCTCGTGACACTGAATAAACTAAACTTAGAAACTCAGGTTTGAAGGATGTGTTTAAGAGCAGAGGATAAATTTGGATAGGCAAATGTAAATCCAAGATCTTGGAGTTTTTTGGGTATAATTGTGGTTTTGCATAGCACCGTCACTTCGGCAAATTCTTTGAACATGGCTTTAAAAATCCACGCAGGATAGCGCAACCACAAGGGACGTTTTAATGTTTGAGCTAAGCTTTTTGAAAATTCATAGTTTGTGATGTGTTCTTTCGAAACAATATTGACAGGTCCTTGGATTTTGGTTTGATAAAGACAAAAATAGATGCTGTATAAAACATCATCTAAAGCAATCCAATTAAACATAGAGCGTCCATTGCCAATTTTTCCACCCAAGCCCAACTTAAAAGGTCGTAGCATCGATTTTAAAAGCGCGCTGTTTTTTGCTAAAACCGCTCCGATTCTTAAATTGATGACGCGCGTCTTTGCCCTTAGCGCAATCCCTTCCCATTGTTGACAAAATTCAGGCCAAAACCCACGGCCTTTTTCATCAGATTCTGTGACCGATTTATCCATGCTACCATAAAATCCACCGCCACTTGCACATAGAAATGTTTTTGGCGGTTTTTTTAGCTGGTTGATTGTATCGACAAGAAGTTTAGTGCTTTTGATCCTAGAGTTCTGGATTTTTTCCATTTCTTTTTTATTCAATTTTCGAACAGGGCTATATCCACCAAGGTGGATAAGAGCATCTAAATGCTCGCATTTTTCTTTTTCAATATTACCTTCTTCAGGATCATAAAAAATTCCCTCGTCTATTTTATTGCGCACAATAGGAATGACAGTATGTCCTTGCGCTTTTAAAAAATGCGTAAGAGCGCTTCCAATCATGCCGTTAGAGCCAGACACCGCAATTCTTTGAGGTTTTAGAGGATATTTTTCTTTGATAGAAAGATCATTGAGCAAAACTCTTTTTTGAAATTCAAAAAGGTTTAAAAAAGTGTTTCTGACATGTCGATTGCGTACCTTTAAAAAAAGGGGCAGCTCAAAAGAGACGCGATGTTCGATGTGTGTTTTTTTCGAATCTGTGGAAAAAAAAAGGTATTCATACTGGAAATGAGAAAAGGCACCCTTTGCTTGCTGTAAAACAATTTTTTTATTTTCTATGAGTTCTATAATTTGCATTTTTTGAACGCATTTCAAAGATTTAGGATAGAGACGCTCAAAAGCACAAGGGGAGCAAAACCATTGAAAAACAGTTTTAATGGAAAAAGGAATTTCAAGTGAGTAAATCAGTTGAGTTTTCATTGATATTACTTTATAATAGCGTCGAATATTTTAGTAGCATATGTATATTTCAGATTTAGAAGCCACATTAGTGTTATGTAAAGAATTCTGTGATTTTCCTGAGAAAATCAAAGAATTATGCTATTTGCACACCCTTTTGCCATCCAAAAGACTTGAGTTTTTACAACAACAAGAGCCTTTAAAAGTGCATCTGTCTTTAATTCAATTTGCAAGTGATCTGATCCTAGAAAAATACCCAGAAGATTTAGTGGCTTATAACAAAGAACTTTTTGACTCAGCTCAAAAAGTAGACAATGCTGTCAAAAACTTTTTTTCAAAGAAAACCACGCCACAAGAATTTTGTGTTCTTTACGCAGAATTTTTAGAAGAATTGATTGCAGAAATGGGGCAAAAAGTATTGATATGTGACCAAGAAAATGCCGAAGACAGGACTCGAACCTGCACTTAATTGCTTAAAGTAGATTTTGAGTCTACCGCGTCTACCATTCCGCCACTTCGGCATGATGAATAGCGCCAGTATAGCCAATACAGTTCTTTTTTCAAGTCAAATACCAGCAATCAAAATTAAAATGACAAATTGGATTCAAAATTTTCAGGCCAGAATGAAGTCAAGGGTGCTGCTTAACCAGCACCTATGAGGTCGCAGCTAACCATTGAAGGGGCTGTTTGCACAGCCCCTTCAATGGTTAGCAAGATTGAAAGCGATATCTTGCTGACGCTTAAGCGTCAGTCTGACTGAAAAGGGATCCATTTGCAAAATTAATTTTGATTGCTGGTATTAGAAATGCTTGAGGCTTTTGTAGGCGGTTTTGTAGTCGTAAGAAATATTTTTGTTTGTTGCGAGATCTTTTCTTACCTGAATGGAAATGTAGGGGTAGGGGTGTTGGTTATCCTCGTTGCGTCCTTCGTCTTGATTGTAGAGTTTGATATAAATTTCCTCATTGTACCAAGGCAGCGTGGAGACATTGGTTTCTTTTTGGTAGCGCATGAATTTTTTTTCATAAAATGCAAAAATAAGATCTAAGATTTTTTGGGGCTGATATTCATATCCTTTCACGTAGAAGGCCACTTTGGCTCCAATCTGGTGCTTATTGTATAGATCCGTGTTATTGGTGCAGTAGCGATGGTGTTGAGGGCATCTGTGCCCAGATGTGATGATGACATCGCGCTCAGTTGTTTCTTGGATGGTATTGAGCAGCGTGAGCAAAATAGGAGCGATCCATTCCTCATCGTTGATGACGGGCAGACTATGAGAGCGCTTTCCATTGCAATCAAACAACGTCTCACCATTGTCGAGTTTTTTTGAAGGGTTGAGAAAAGAGCCTTTACATTCAAAATGCGCTTGTGTGATTTTTGAAAATTGCGTGCTCCAAGCATATGTGGGGGCAGGGGTTTGTTTTAGCTGTGATACAAAGATGCTTTTGTCATGAGATTTTCTTAAAATCGTCTCTTTTTTTTCATGCTGTTTTTTAAGCTCTGATAGAGATGTTTTAGATGTACAAGAAACAAGGCTCAAAAAAATCAACACATATGCTAACATAACCTAAATTATGAGAGTTTGTATGGATTTTGTAAAAGATTTTGACCTTTTTTTGTTTGATTTTGATGGTTTATTGATTGATAGCGAGCCTTTGCATTTTGAAGCATATATCCAAACATTAGCAGAAAACAGTTATGAGGTTCCATGGAGTTTTTCTCAGTATCTCAACTATGCACTTTCTGAATCCGAAGGGGTGAAAAAAGCCACACTTAATCTTTTTCCTTCGATTAGCAAAGAAGAATGGTACCGAATGTATGCGCAAAAAAAGAATACATTTGCTGGTCTCTTAGAGAAAAAAATCACACTTCATCCAGGAGTAGAGGATTTTTTGTATCAATTGAATAAAGAAAATAAAACATGTGTTGTTGTGACAAACTCTCCAAGGGCGCATATTGAGATTGTCAAAAAGAAGCTACCGGTTTTACAAACCATTCCTGTGTGGATTACACGTGAAGATTATCAAAAGCCTAAACCCCATCCTGAAGGGTATTTAAAAGCGATTGAAATGTTTCCTAATAAAAGAGCTGTGGGATTCGAAGATTCACCCAAAGGAATCCAGTCCCTTTTGCAAACGCCAGCAAAGCCTATATTGATTTCTCAGCAAGACGCTTTTGTCAAAGTGTTTGAAAATAATGAAAAAGTATCCATCTTTAGCTCGTTTGAAGATATCTTAGTTGGAATCTCATCATAAAAGACCTGTTTCAAAAAAAGCCCTTTTGCATTTGCTGGCATAGGCGCATGCGTGCGGTCTTTTTTTTCAAAGAGCTGAGGGATGTCCTCAACAGTGAGTTTACCTTGTTGAATAGCAAGCAATGTACCTGTAATATTGCGCACCATTTTGTATAAAAAGCCGTTGCCTAAAAAATGTAGAGAAACGAGAGAGTTTTGTTGCACAACATCGAGAGCATAAAGCGTGCGTGTATGATCTTTGTTTTTGCATGGTTTGTTAGTAAACGTGGTAAAATCGTGTGTGCCGATAAAATATTTCGCGCTTTTTTCTAAAAGGGGAATGTCTAATTTGGGCACGCTGTAGACAAAAGGCTCTAAAAAAGGAAGCGGTGATCCAAGATGCAGATGGTACACATACATTTTGGCGCAAGCGCTCTTTAGAGCGTGGAACGTATCATCGACAAGACAGATGTCTGTGATGCGAATCTCTTTGGGGAGTAGTGAATTGAGCGCCTTTTTACATGTGTAGATATCGAGCTTCTGTTCTGTGTTAAAATGCGCCACTTGGGCGATCGCATGTACGCCGGCATCCGTTCTTCCAGAACCAATCACTTTTGTCGATGTTTTAAGTAAAATTTTTAATGCGTCTTGAAGTTTTTCTTGGATGGTAGGGCTGTTTGGTTGGATTTGCCATCCACAAAACGCCGTTCCAATATAGGATAGGGTGAGTTTATAGGTATACATTGGCCACCTAGTTTACCAGATGGCCAATGAAAAGACAAATTAAGATAAGTGGTTATTAACAAGTTTTGTCATTTCAAACATGTTAACAGCTTTTTTTGTTCCAAATACTTTGGCGAGTTTTTCATCAGGCTTGATGTTACGTCTATTTTTTGGATCTTGAAGATCATGTTTTTTGATGTAAGCCCAAAGTTGTTTCACAACTTTTGTTCTTGGCATAGGGCCTTTTCCAATTACTGCTTGCAGATCAGAGCTAAGCTCTAATGGTGCCATAAATTTAGATTCTTTTTTCTTTGCCATCTTTAAACTCCTGTTTTTGGCGAAAGTTTCGCCTTTTGGTTTAAGTGAATATAGAATTTTTAGCGTAAAAATTCCTTTGATGTCAAAAAAAATCGTCATTTAGCCCATTTTTTTTACATTTTTGTGTAAACTTGGCCAAAAATTGGAAAAATGGATGAGACTGGATTTATACAAAGAACGCCAAATTAAACGTCTAAAAAAGGTTCAAGCCTACTTCAAAAGGTACACAGATTACAAAAAAAGACTTAGTTTTTTTGACAAAAACGTGCCCGGTAATCTCACAGATAAAGAAAAGTATTACTATCTTGTTTTAGATGCATTGGATCAAAAGCACTTACTTGAGCTCTTTTCCAGAAAAAAAACCAAAGAAAAACTTGTCAAAATACTCAATCCCATCGAGCGATTTTTTGCATTTTCTCAAGGACTTGTGGGCTATCAGCTCTCTGTATTGGAATTGTTAGAACACAAGGAAAAAGATGGCGCAATAAAACTGCACTATCCGCATACCTTCAATCTTCAAGAGAAAAAAGCCAAACCTTTTTATGCCGGGCTAAAAGCGCAAGCACAACTTGCAGAGGTTTATGTTGTAGGAGGCGCTGGAGATCGCCTTGGATTTGTCGATGCAAAAACCCAAAAACCCAAACCTGTTGCACTGTTGCATTTTTTAGATCGTTCGCTTTTAGAACATCTGGTAAGAAACTTAGAGGGTAGAGAATATCTCTATTACAAATTGTTTCATAAATCGCTATTGCGTCCGCTTGTTTTAATGACATCAGATGAAAAAAAGAACCATCAACAGATCATCAAACATTTAGAAGACAAAAAGTTTTTTTCGCGCCCAAAATCGAGCTTCCATTTTTTACATCAGCCAAGAGTGCCTATGATTGACAAACGAGGGCGCTGGCAATTTGAAAACTCGCATCTTTTTTTAAAGCCAGGTGGCCACGGAATGATTTGGCAGCTCTTAAAAGAGCAAAAAGGGTTTGAGTTTTTAAAAAAAATGCATGCAAGATACCTCCTTCTTCGACAGATCAACAATCCCATTGGAGGCATTGATGATTCTCACCTTTCTTTTATTGGATATGGAACTTTTCACAAAAAAGCCTTTGGCTTTATGACAACAGATCGCATCGTCAATGCACAAGAAGGCATGGTGGTTGTTAAACAAAACACCCATTCGACTGTACTGACTAACATAGAATACACAGAATTTTCCAAATATGGCATTAAAGATGAGCCCAAGCCCAAATCTAATTTTTCCTATTTTCCTGCCAATACCAATATTCTTTTTGCCAATATCGCTTCTATGAAAAGGGTGGTACAAAAAGATCCTCTTTGTGGACAGATTCTTAATTTCAAAGATAAAAAATACGCGCGCTTAGAATCCACCATGCAAAATGTTGCCGATGATTTAACAAGCAAAGGACATGTTAAACGTTTTGATAGACTCTTGTCTTTTGCGGCATACGATGTACGATCAAAGACATTATCTGTATGCAAAAAGAAAATAAAGAACAATGTGATCGACGATACACTCTTAGGTGTTATTTTTGACTATTTTAAAGCTCATGAAGCGCTTTTTGACATGTGTGGCATGAGTTATGTCAAACAAAACAAAAAAACCTTTCTAAAGGCCCCTAATTTTGTTTTTGAGTATCATCCAGCATTAGGTCAACTCTTTTCCATTATCAGTCAAAAAATCCAGCGTTGCGTTTTGAAAAAAGGCGCAGAGCTTTTTTTAAATATTGCAGAGCTTTCTATGGATCGAGTACACATTGATGGAAGTTTGATGATTGAGGCGAAAAAACCTGTAGGAACACATACAAACAGAGAAACGTTAGGACGCTGCATTTTAAGCACTGTGCGCGTGAAAAATAAAGGATTGAAATTTCCCTCCAAGTTGTGGTCAAAAGGAGAGTATGAAAGACACCAAAGCGCTAAGATTATTTTGGAGGGCAACAGCGCATTTTATGCAGAAGATGTCACGCTGACAAATCAAAAAATTGTGGTCAAAGACGGGTATTTTTGTGTTGCAACGATGCAAAGTGGAAAATTGCAACTCATTCACAAACCTCTCAAAGATTCAGCCTGGTATTGGAAATACCAACTTGAAAAAAATGGAATGATTAAATTAAAAAGGAAATAAAAAAGCCCTCTTCTTAGAGGGCTTTTTGCATTAGTTGCTAATATTTATTTAGCGGGTTTGTAAAATCCCCAAGTTGCAGCTGTTGCTGCGAGTGTAGCAATAGCTACACCGAATGCAATCTTACTTGCAGTTGCTTTATTGAGCATATCTGTTCCAAATTTAGGGAATCGAATAGCGATATGATTGAATTCTTCTGCATTGCCATCGGATTTGGTGAATGAATCACCAACTCTAACCCATTCCTTGCTTCCTGCAAGTTTTAGAACGATTAAAGCGATGGGAAGAAGAGAGACGGCTACTGGATGTCTTTGAACATTGCTACCTAAAAAGTGCAAGAGCTTTGGGACATTTGTTGTTAAAACGCTTGGTATACCTACCATTGTGTTACCTCCTGATGTTTGTTTATAGCTAAGTCAGCATCTCGCCATTTTAAAAGATCTGGGTAAATAAATTCAAAAAAAAAGTTTATAATTTTTCAAAGTGTGTTGCTTTTACTTTAATTCTACATGGAGTATAGTGGGTCTAAAACCTGAGTTTTTAAGTGTATTTCACTCATTATCAGGGAGATTGCTTTTTCTTTTTATGCTTTTTACCTTGGAAATGTTTCTGAACATTCCCTGCGATAAAAACCCCAAAAATTTAAAAGAAATCTCCTCAGATCCTGAATAAACTAAACTTAAAACCCAGGTTAGGAAGGCAAAAATGGAAAGAATTGTTCAGTGTCAAAAGAGAATTGAAGAGTTAAGGGGGTATCTTTGAGTTAGAAAAAAAGCAAAAGGCGCTTAAAAAACTCGAAGATCAAATCAACCAGCCTCAATTTTGGGATGATCAAAATCAAGCAAAAAAAATCTTAAAAGAGCGCAATCAACTGCGTTTATGGGTCGATCCTGTCCTGCATTTAGAAACTCAACTAAAAGATTTAGGCCCCATGCTTCAAGAAGCCATAGAACTTAATGAAGAAGAACTTGTCGAGTCCCTTTATGTAGATCTAGATCAACTTGAAAAAAAACTTTCTGATCTTGAACTCAAACGCATGCTTTCTTTAGAATTTGATCAAAATGCCTGTTTTTTATCGATTAACTCAGGAGCTGGTGGCAC
>JAAKFQ010000046.1 GCA_011064725.1 Chlamydiota bacterium
CTTGTTGCAACTTTCAAAACATGGGCTTATCTTGTTGGTGTTGGCGGACCCTTAATGCGAAAAGCGCGTTTGAAATGCATTGAAAAAATGGAAAGCTTCGAAATCATGGGTTTTTCCGAAGTGTTTTTTTCTTTTTTTAAACTACTTAAAAAGTTTTTTTTTCTTCGCGATGCGATCTTAGATCTCAATCCAGATGTCATTATCTTAATCGACTATCCAGGGTTCAACTTGCGCCTTGCAAAAACACTAAGAAAGCAGGGATTTAGAGGAAAAATCGTACAATATGTGTGTCCGTCCATCTGGGCGCACGGTCAGAAGCGTAAAAAAATTCTAGAGCGCTATTTTGATCATGTGTTTTGCATTTTACCCTTTGAGCCCAAACTATTTCGAAAAACTAGAGCTTCTTTTGTCGGCCATATGCTTGCACACACCATTAAAAAAGCTAAGATCAAAAGGCAAAATTTTCTTGCACTTTTTCCAGGCTCCCGCAGACGTGAAATTGAAAAAAACTTACCCCTTCAACTAGAAGTTGCCAAACAAACCAAGCAGCCCATTTATATTTCTACAGCAAATCCTCAAATAAAAGCACAGATCAAAGCGGTTTTAAAACAGCATCATATCAAAGCCACACTTGTTCCTTTTGAAAAGCGTTATAAACTCATGCAACAGTGCAAAAAAGCCCTTGCAACATCAGGCACGGTGAATTTAGAACTTGCGCTTTTATCAACCCCGACTTTGGTCTGTTACAAAGTCACTCCTTTAGAAAAATGGATCATCAAACACTTTATCAAGCCCAAAGTGAAATATTTTTCCCTACCCAATTTAATTATGAATAAGCAAATATTTCCTGAATTTTATGGCACACATCTCGATCCTCAAAAAATGCTAAAAGCGTTAAAAAGCACAAAAGCGACACATTGCTTGCAACTTTCTAAAATCTTGAAAAACAAAGTTCCTGCAAAAGAGATTCAAACCTGGATTAGACAACATCTAGACAATTAAAAAATTGCCGAAAGGTGCTTGGCTTTTTCAAATGCGCCTAAAAGATCTTGTGTTTTGGATTTGCCATGGCATTTGATAACAAGTCCATTGACACCACAAATAATCGCACCATAAGCTAAGCTTGGAAGATCAAATTTGTACTGACTTTGCAAAAAGTTTGCCACACCTTCTGCTGTTTTTAAAAAGATGTTTCCAGAAAACCCATCGGTCACAAGTACGTCGATTGTGCCTTCAAAAACATCTTGACCTTCAATATTTCCCACAAATGTAAAGTAGGCATTTTTTTTGCTAAATAATTGATAAGCCTTTTGTTGCTCCTGTTTTCCTTTTGTGGCTTCATGTCCAATATTTAAAAGAGCGATTTTGGGCTTTTTTAATTGAAAGAGATATTTTTGAAAACGTGCAGCGAGTTTTCCATACTCAAAAAGTGTTTTGGCGTCATAATAAAGATTGGCTCCCACATCAATGATTGCTAACGGTTTTTTCTTTGTGGGGATGTGAGCTAAAAGTCCAAGTCGTGAAAAAGGCTTAAGCTTTCCAAGCTTTGAATTGCTTAAAGCTGCAATCGCCCCTGTATTGCCACAGGAAATGAATGCTACAGCTTTTTTTTCTTTAACCAAATCCAAACCTATGGCCATAGAAGAGTCTTGTTTATGACGCAACACGTCTTTGGGCGCATCCCCCATTTTGACAACACTTTTTGTCACAATATGTTCAAATGTTGGAAAATGTTTTAAGACAGCTTTGGACCCAAGTAAAATAAAATGTTTGCTTTGCTTTTGAAGTGCCTGTTTGAATGTTTTTGTGGGAGTTTCACTTCCCATCAGATCGAGTGCGATTTTCATTTTTGTTCAATATTCAATACTTGTTTACCACGATACATGCCACAATGAGGACATACTTGGTGCGGCATTTTTGGATTGGAACAATTGGTACACTTACCAAGAAATTGTTTTTTTACTCCATGATGTGATCTTCGCTGATTTTTTCTCGCATTGGATGTTCTCGTTCTTGGAACTGCCATAGTTTACCTCTATTTTATAAATCTATATTTTCAAATGGTTGTTGCCGTTTTTTCTTTTTTGGATCTGCAAGATATGTCTTGAGCTCCCCTCTTTTTGAGCAATTATTCATACATTCTGCAAATTTCGGCGTTTCAAGTAAAATACAATCCCTTATCGCAGATGAATAATCTAGCGTTTCCGATTTTATCTCATCCAGGTGGTACGATGTGATAAAATGCTCAATTTTCACACCCACTGTAACATCTTCTGTGCAAATCGTGCAAGGGGTATGTGCTTGAGTTTCTATATTCAAATGTAAAAGAACTTCTTGGTGTTTAAGCTCCACAGTACCATCGACTTTTACAACGCCCTCATAATGCAGCGTCGGCTCGTCGACATCTAAAAAGCTCGCATCCACATGCTCATGAATGCGTTGTTCCTTTTCATTCTTCAATCTATCAACTAAAATTTTAAAAGGATGGCCCATCTGTTCACACTTTATCAATTTCTAACTAATGTTACGCATTAAATACAACTTAGGGGAAGGCTACAAAAGCCCCTCTGCTTCGGTTTACTCTTCATCCAACTCTCACAGAGTTGGACTTCATCATCATCCTTGCATCTTGTCCTCTTCGCTCTCCCCCTAAACAGATTTACCGCGTAACATCAGTTTCAAGCATTTTAATGCATTTTGCGATTAGATTCTAGTTTTTATTACTGACCTTAACGCTCCTTCTATTCATAGGAGGGCTGCAAGGAACAATCTACGACGGTTTGCTCCTTGCCCAACTCTCAAAAGAGTTGGACTTCTGAGCACTGGGACTGTTGCAAGCAGCCATTTTTACGATCTCAATCCTTTCTTTTATCGAAATGCGACGTGGAGTTAACTCGCCTACTCTCAGTGGAGTATGTCAATTTAACTCCACGTCGCATTTCGATAAAAGAAAGGATTCATATCGAAAAAGTCTTGTTTGCAACAGTCCCTACTTGTATCTCACCCCTTTCGCTCCTCCTCTAAATAGAATTTACTGCGTAACATCAGTTATTGAAATATATTTGTATATCACGTTATACTCATCATTAAAACGATTATGGCTAATTTAAAAAAAATTCAAGAAATCCTTTTAAATATCGAATCTAAAGAGATGCGCTATGCACACCTCAGGAATGGGTTGTTGCAGGACCTTGTCATAGAAAGAAAAAAAGCAAGACAGCTTGCTGGCAATATTTATCGTGGTCAGGTGACCAACATTTTGACCAACATCCAATCAGCGTTCATTAATATCAACGAAAAAGATAATGGATTTATCCATATTTCGGACATTTTGGAAAACACCAAAAAGTTTGAAGAAATGTTTGATATGGATTTTGAAACCAAAAAGAAAAATATAGACGACAAAAATACAGATATTGCAAAAGTGTTAGAACCCAACCAGCCTGTGCTTGTCCAAGTGATTAAAGAAGCTATTGGATCAAAAGGCGCGCGCTTAACTTCCAACGTCACCGTTGCTGGGCGTTATTTAGTGCTCCTACCTAATACACCTCACAGAGGTGTGTCTAGAAAGATTGAAGATCGGCAAACAAGAGAGCGCTTGAAAAAATTCTTGCGTCTGTTTGATTTGCCTGGAGAAATGGGCTTAATTTGCAGAACAGCTGGACAAAAAGCCACAAGCGATCAACTCATCCAAGAAGCGCAAGATCTATTCAGGATATGGGAAAAAATTGTCGTCGATTTTGAAAAATCCAAAGGTCCTCAGCTGCTGTATCAAGAATCTGATTTAATCAAACGCGCCGTTATCACAGCTATTGATAAAAAAATGGAGCGCTTACTTGTCGATGACCATCGCGTGTTCCAAATTTGCAAAAATCTCGCAGCTCCTTACAAACAAGAGCATGATTTAAAAATCGAACTCTATCGCGATTCAATCCCTATTTTTGAACGTTTCAATGTGGAAAAAGAAATCGATCGTGCTTTGAAAAGAAAAATTTGGCTACCCTCAGGAGGCTATCTCTTTTTTGATCGTACAGAAGCGATGACCACCATTGATGTCAATTCTGGACGTGCACAGTTGAAAAAGGAAGTCTCTAATCTAGAAGAAGCGCTTGTCCATATCAATTTTGAAGCAGCTCAAGAAATTGCACGCCAATTGCGCCTTAGAAATGTTGGTGGTTTGATTATTTGCGATTTTATTGACATGCGTTTTCGCAAAAACCAGCGCCGCGTTTTGGAAAGATTGAAAGATCAGATGAAAGAAGATAGCGCCAAGTGCACTGTGTTGGGTATGTCAGAATTTGGCCTTGCAGAAATGACACGTCAGCGTCAACGTGAAGCTTTGGATCAAACCATTTTTAATGATTGCCCTTATTGCAATGGTCTTGGGAAAATCAAATCTTTAGATAGCGTTTCTATTGAAATTGAACGTTCTTTGAAAAAAGTGATTCGATTCAATGAACAGTACGGACTGAAATTGCGTTGCCATCCCAATGTGGACGCCTATTTGTCTATTGATGATAAAGCCCACCTTGTAGACATTGCCGTACATCTCAACGCAAAATTGGAGTTTGAAACCTCTGAAGATTTACATTTAACAGATTTTGAATTTTATTCCTTGACGAATGATGAAAAAATCGAAGTTTAATTCTACTCACTTTTTAGAAATAATTGAGTCTTACAAAAAGATAGACATCTTCTCGAATGTGCAATACGAAAATACAAAAGAACTGATCTTAAGTATTGCAAAAACTCTAGAAGATTATCAGGATATCGAACACTATAATGCTCTATTTTTGACGTTTTTAAAAGAAATTAAAGCACAAACGCAAAACCCCTATGTTTTTGAACCTTTTCACAAACAAACACGATCGCCTTATGATTACATGCAATTTGGCATCGATTTTTTAGCTCCATTTATTGATATTGATCACTCTACTTGCATGGGACAAGAACATCTCGAAACAATCGAAGCGCAGCTTAAAAGTGGACACAATGTCATCTTATTTTCCAATCACCAAAGTGAAGGTGATCCTCAAATGCTTTTTTCAATATTTCGAAAACTGCACAAAGAGTATCTGAGTGAAAAAATTATCTTTGTTGCGGGCGAAAGAGTGACTCAAGATCCGTTTGCCATTCCTTTTTCTTTAGGCTGTAATCTGATTTGTATCTATTCCAAAAACTACACCACCACACCTAAAGAAAAAAGCTTAGAAAAACTCGAACACAATAAAAAAGTGATGCATGCAACAAGCGAACTATTGAAACAAGGTGGCCAGCTGATTTGGGTCGCGCCTTCTGGTGGAAGAGATCGAAAAGAAAAAGACGTTTTTCAAGTGGCACCCTTTGATAAAAACGCTATTGAAATGTTTTACCTCCTTGCAAAAAAAGCAGTCACACCTACCCATTTTTATCCCCTTTCTCTTTTAACTTATGCTATTTTGCCACCTCCTGAAGAGCGCCAGAAAGAACTCGGAGAAAAACGCCCTATTTACAAAGGTTGTATCCATTCCTATTTTGGAAAAGAAATAGACATGGAAAGTTTTCACGATAAAGAAAAAAAACGTTTGCGCAAAAAGCGTACAGATTTTATCTTTCGGGAAGTAAAACAAAATTACCAAACTCTTTTAAAACAACACAAAGGTCATCAATGAAAAAGTTATTTTTAGTTCTTGCAACTTGTGTTTGCATTTTTGCACAAGATCTCCCAAAAACAAAAGTGATCGAAGACACATCCAATCTTACGATTTTAACACCCGATCTAAAACAACGAAGCGTGCTAAAAATTGAACTTCCCAACAAACTTCAAGTGTATATTGTTTCTGATCCAGGTATGCATGAGTCTTGCGCCACTCTTGCTGTTGAAACAGGCTCTTGGGATGATCCTGCAGATGCTATGGGTTTGGCTCACTTTTGTGAACACATGCTTTTTATGGGCACAGAAAAATACCCTATAGAAAAAGAATATCACACCTTCATTAAAGACCATGGGGGTAAGAATAATGCTTTCACAACAGATATCTATACAGCGTACATGTTTTCTATCAAAAATGCACATTTTGAAGAAACCCTCGATCGATTTTCTCAATTTTTTGTGGCTCCTCTATTTAATGAAAGCGGCTTAGAGCGAGAAAAAAAGGCTGTTCACGAAGAATTTATGCTATGGAAAGAAGATGATAGCTTTAGAGAATGGAGCGCAGAAAAAGAGCTGGGTAACCCCAACCACCCCAACAAACAATTCAATTGCGGAAATCTTACAACACTTGAAAACGTCACACAAGAGTCTATTAAGCAATGGTATCAAGAGCACTACTCTGCAAATTTGATGCGCCTTGTGATTTATAGTCCCTTGCCTCTAGAACAACTACAAACCCTTGTTGAAAAGTGCTTTTCTCCTATCAAAAATAAAAACTTAAAAGCGTCTAACATCTTAGAATCTATGACAACGCAAGAGCGTAAAAAACATATTCTTTATCTCAATCCAATAAAAGATGAAAAAGAATTAAGTATTAACTGGGAATTACCTTTAGAGATGGCTCAAAACCGCACACATCGTTTAGGTCATATTTTAGCTTATATTCTTCAAAATCCCAATGAACATAGCCTCTATACACAGCTTAAATCCAAGCAATGGATTGAAGAAATATTAGCTCAAGAAAGTAAAGAAGGAAAAAATTATGCCATTTTTAACATTGGCTTTAAACTCACAGATCAAGGCATAAAGCATACAGATGAAATTCTTGAGATGACATTTCAGACACTAAAAAATATGCAAACAACTCCTCTGCCTCGCCATATTTTTGATGATCTTCAAAGAAGAGCTCTTTTATCCTACAACTACCAACAGCGTCAAGATGCTTTTGCTCTGACATACTTTGAAGCTCACAACATTTTGTTCGAAGATTTGACCACGTATCCCCAAAAATCTTCCATCATCGCTCAATATGATCCAGAGCTTTTTGCAAGATATGTCGGAGAGCTCCATTTTGATAATGCGATGCTCACCATTGTTGGTAAGCCTGAGATCACTCAACAGACTTGTGATCAAAAAGAACACTACACACAGGCAGAATATACCCTTGCGCCTTTAGACAAGCAGCTCACTGCAACAATCGCACAATTAGAAAATGCACCTTTTGTTTTTCCTGAAAAAAATCCCTACTTACCTACAAATTTAGAACCTATTGAAGCATGCGCTCCCAACTCTCAATATATCACTCCTCTTTTAATCGAAGAGAGTGATATGAGTAAAATCTACTATGCAAAAGATGACCGCTTTTTTATTCCAAAAGTCTCTATGCAATTGACTATCAAAACACCAAAGGCAAATTATGCTTATGCCAAACAGGCAGCTTTAATGAATTTGGTTGTTTTTGCCACAAATGAAAAATTAAGAGAAACATGCAGACAAGCTGCATATGCTGATCTTCACGGAATGGTCTTCCCTTCAAGTGATGGACTCAAATTATTTATCTCTGGATTTGATGAAAAAGCAGACACTCTACTTTTTAACATGCTTGCAAAACTCCAATCTTTGGATCTTACAAAAGGGGAATTCAACACATATAAAAGCCAACTTATTCGTGAAGCAAAAAATGCAGAAAAAGATCGTCCTGTTTCTCAAAGCTTTGGTCTTTTACGAAAAACCTTTGTACAAGACACCTTTTTGCCAGAAGAAATGAAAAAAGCTTATGAAGCTATCGATTACGAAGATCTTGTGCGCTATCATAAGCAATTATTTTCTCAAGTCTATATCGAAGGCGTGCTTTTTGGAGCTCTGAGCGAAGAAAAAGCAAGAGCTATTAAGGACAAACTTCTTCTTTCCTTTGATGCAAAATCTTATCCAAAATCTCATCATCGAGAAAAAAATGTTCTCATTCTACCAGAAAACAGAGGACCTTTTGAATTTATAAAAAAAAGCAAAGTTCTTGGTAACGCGATCTGTTTAGCTATTCAAGATGGTGCTTTGAATTTAAAACAAGAATTGATGCAAAAAGGTCTTGCTACAGCATTAGAAACACCTTTTTTTGACGAACTAAGAACGAAACAACAAACAGGTTACGTTGTTCATGCTGGAAGCACACAGTTTGAAAATCAATGCTTGACCTATTTTGTCGTGCAGTCTTCTACACACACACCTCAAGAACTCTTGGCACGTTTTGATCTATTTTTGGAAGATTTTGTGAAAAACATTCACACAAATGTGACAAAAGAACGTTTTGAAAACCTTAAGGATGCCGCTTTAAAAAGTCTCAAGCAACCTATGCAAACCTTTGATGAAGCATCTAGCACCCTGTATTCTTATGGATTCAATCACCACGGACAATTTAATCGCAGAGAAGAAGCCATTCAAATCATCGAGAATCTTACCTATGAAGAGAGTATTGACTTTGCAAAAACGTTTTTATCCAAACAAAACAAACGCCGTTTTGCTGTTTTGATTGAAGGCAAAAGCGATGCTCATGACATCCTTAAGTATGAATCTGTGCGCTCTTGCAAAAGCCTGCAGAAACAAGGGACGTTTACTTCTTTTGATCAGGAATTTTATCTAGAAAAGACTGAGACAGAATAAATCAAAGATAAATGCCCATTAAAAATGGGCATTTTCCTTAGACTTCCATATTATGATAAACGTTGTCGACATCGTCTAGATCTTCGAGAAAATCAATTAAAGCCATATTTTTGGCTTGAGTTTCTTCATTACAAGCAATCAGGTTTTTGCAGATCCATTGCAACTCTGCATCGATGATGGGCGTGATGGTTTCTAGCGCTTCTTTAACTTCATACAAGCTTTCTGGTGGCGTTAAAATAATAAACTCATCCTCTTCGACATCAAAATCCTCCGCGCCATGTTCAATGGCACAATTGAATAGCTTCTCTTGGAGCTTGGGATCTTTTTTGATATGAATCACGCCCTTTTTCTCAAAGTTAAAACTCACAGATCCACTCAATGCAATCGTCCCGCCCTTTTTGTTGGTTGCAATACGCAAATCACTTGCCGTTCTGTTTTTGTTATCTGTCATCGCTTCGACCAAAATACCCACTCCTCCATGTCCATACAACTCATACAGACACTCTTCATAACCTGCCGTATCCTGGCTTGCGGCTTTTTTGATATTTCTTTCAATATTGTCATTGGGCATGTTGGCAGCTTTGGCTTTTTGCAACACTAAACGCAATCTGGGATTTCCTTTAGGATCAGGACCGCCTAATTTGACTGCTGTGATGATCTCTTTCGCAATCTTGGAAAAGATTTTTCCCTTTTTTGCATCACTTCTTTCTTTTTTATGCTTGATATTTGCCCATTTACTATGTCCTGCCATCTTGCTTCCTTTTTTTGCTCTGAGTTTTTAGAAATTTTGAAAGAAGTATGTTTTTTTGCCAATACGTTGCTAATTTATATTCTTTAAATGCCCTTTCTTTTCGGCGAAATTCTTTGGAATGCATCACTCTTCTTCCGTTGATCATTTTGGTGGGAAAAAGATGATGGAGCATTTCATGATACAAAATAAATTCAACAAAATACTGAGGACATTCTACAGAATCTAATACGCGGTTTACTTTCACTATGCCTCGATGATAAAGCCCTAGGGTAATGTGCCGTCTTCGTTTTAAAGGCGTTATAAAATAGGTCACATCCACTTCAATACAATCGTTGAAATAGATGCTTTTTGTTTTTTCATAGAGCTCCAATAAATCATAAACATTGCCTTGAGTAATCAAGGCCTCTTTTTTATCCTCAATTAGATGCCGTTTTTCTTCAATAAACGCATTGATTAAAAAACTCGCTTGCTTAGCACCTCTTCCCTTTTTGAAGTAGGTGACAAGCGCTTCGATCATTTGATGATCTGCATCCAAAAAAAGATGGTGCATCGAAACACTCAAATGACGAAAGGAATGTTGCATCGTCAAAATAGAAGAGCGATTGGCTTGGATTTTGAGTGTTAATTTGGGAAAATGTTTTTTGAGCGTTTCAATTAAAGGATTAGCTACATCTACAGAGGATTGGAGTTTTTTTTGAATGATGAGTTTCATAAATTTTTTTGCATGATGATTTGGTCAAAATATTCATCGCCATCTTTTAAAAATTTTTCTCTAATTCCACAATGCTTAAATCCCAAACGCTCATACAAACTCACGGCTGGATTACCACGATACACTTCCAAATGGAGCATTTGCAAAGAAAAACGCTTTTTTGCCATCGAAAACAAGCTATTTAAGAGTTTTGTGCCAGTACCTTGTCCTCGAAATTTTTCATCGACTATGATGGCAAAAAGACATTGATGAGCCATGCGCTTATAAGGTTGCAAATAGAGCACAGCAGAGCCTGCAATTTCACCCAAAATGGTTGCAGTGAGCGCGCAGCCATACTTTGCATACTCTGTCCATGCGTGGACCGTAAAATCGATTTCCTCTTGCGTTTTTACAGGAAACCATTTTTGAATTTGTGGGTCTTGTAACCATCGATTGATCTCATCTCCATCTTTTTCAGTCGTATGGCGAATCTCTAATCCTTTAGGCTCTTTGACCCATCTGACATTTTTAAACATTATTCAGCTCTTTCTTCAATAGGATACGCGCTCTTTTTTGTCCTCCAACAATCAAGTAATCCTCCTGACGCAAATAGGGCTTAAATCCATGCTTTTCAAACCATTTTTGATACGGATTTTCATAAAGTTCCAATTCAATACGCTCCAATTTTAATGTGTCTGCTATCTTTTCAATCTCTTGCAATAAAGTCTTTCCATAACCTTGCTGTCTTTTTTTAGGATCGATAAGAAGAAAGAGTGTGCAATGGTGATGTATTTTAATAAAAGGCAACAGCTGCAGTGTGGCAATGCCAACAAGTACTCCTTCATCTTCTAAGACAATGGATGTTTTTTTATTTCCATATTCACACATCATTCTTGCTAAATCTTCAATCTCTTTTTCAAGTTCGACTTGTAAAAAAGGGCTGATTTTTGGATCTTTTAGCCATTTGAACACATCTTTGACATCGTCTTCTGTAGCAAAACGCGCATTTGTCATACGCTCCCCCCATACTGCTTTAAAAAGCCTTCGACAAAAAGATCAAGCTCCCCATCCATCACAGCTTCAATATTTCCCGTCTCCACCTTTGTGCGTGTATCTTTGACAAGCGTGTAGGGCTGAAACACGTAAGAGCGAATTTGCGATCCCCATTCAATTTTCATCTTTTCTTTGGAAAACGATTGCACTTTTTCACGTTTTTTTTGCATCTCCATTTCATACAACTTGGCTTTCAACATCTGCATACATGTATGTCGATTTTGCTGCTGGCTGCGCTCTTTTTGACAAGAGACCACAATCTTTGTGGATAAATGCGTGATTCTCACAGCAGAATCTGTGGTATTGACGTGCTGTCCACCCGCGCCACTAGAACGAAACGTATCCACACGCAACTCTTCTGGTTTGATGTCAATATCGATCTCTTCTTCAATGAGTGGAATCACATCCACGCTAGCAAAGCTGGTATGCCTGCGTTTATTGGCATCAAAGGGTGAAATTCTTACCAATCGATGCACACCAATCTCTGCTTTTGCATAGCCATAGGCAAACGGCCCATCAAATTGATAAGTGATACTCTTGATGCCTGCTACCTCTCCATCAAGACGATCGATGACTTCCACTTTCCATCCTTTTTTTTGCGCCCA
>JAAKFQ010000047.1 GCA_011064725.1 Chlamydiota bacterium
ATTATATTCTAAACTAATTGGACCAGAAAAAGATATTCCATTAACGCTTACAGGTTAAGCAGTAAGATAAAAAAAGACATCATTTCCACCAGAGCTTTTGCAACGCCTATTTTCATAATTTGCTTCTTGATGTTCTAAAACTTCTGTTTTAGTTGTTGACATGGAATCAGGAACTAATTTTAAATCAACATATTTAAAAACACGCTCTAAATCCCATTGATGGATTTTACTAAAACTAATATACATAACCCACCTCCACTTGTTTGCGATTTTTCAAAAAAGATTTTTACACATCTTGAATTATTTTACAAATTTGAGAACCCATTTGTTTGTAACTGCAATATTTTGACATCTGTGACGGATGATGAAATCATTTTTAGAAAAACTTATTACTCTAAAGAAAAGCCTACTGTTATTGGATCACACGACCCATTCGTGCAAACGCTAACATTTAATCTACAAGAAATTTGCAGACAATTTATTTCCGACGTTAATTCTGTTTTATTAAACAAAGAAAATAACACCTCTATTTCAGAAACCGAAGACAACAAAACTTAAACATTTTTACGTTTTTTTTGTCAGGCGCTTTTCAAACAACATCAAGGCTGGCCCTGCCAAAAAGAGTGATGAGAGCGTTCCAAACACAACTCCTATTGACATCACAAGTGCGAAGCTAAAGATGGTAGGTCCGCCAAACAAGACAAGTAGCACCAGCACAACAAGCGTTGTAATGGATGTCATCATTGTGCGATTCAGAGTCGCATTAAGCGCATGGTTAATCGTTTGACCCATTGTCCCTCTTCTCATTCCAAGATCTTCTCTTAGACGATCAAAAATCACAATCGTATCATTTAACGAATATCCAATGATTGTCATCATGGCAGCAATGGTATTCAAATCAATTTGAATGCCTAAACCAAACCATCGAAGCAATGAAATCACACCTAGTGTGACAAACACGTCATGGATCAGACAGATAATACTTGCCAGCGCGTATTTAGATTCAAACCTAATAGTGATGTAGATCATAATTCCTAAAAGCGCAATACACAAACCTAAAAGTGCCTGATTACGCATTGTATCCGACAATTGCCCAGAAACTTCAGTCCAATTCTGATAGGCCTGTTCCATCGATGCTTTTTCAATATGCAATCCATCGAGTTGCAGCGCATCCAACACCCACTTAATTTTTGGATTACCCGCCTCTTTGTTTGCATGTTGTTCAAGCTCATAAAAAATCTTGCCAGGCTGATTCAAACTAGCACTAAAATACAAACGCACGTCGGATTCCTTATCCAGTGTGCGCACTTCAAATTCTGATGAATCCAATCCCTGTTTTTCAAGCGCACGTTCTACAAATGCACGTTTGTCGCCCTCTTTTTCCAAACTCACTGTCAACGCATTGCCCCCTGTAAAATCCATTCCAAAAATCGTATTTTTCTGCTTCACAAGCAAAGAGAGTCCAATGGCAATAATTGCACAAGAAAGAGCCAATATTTTGGGTGCATGCTTTAAAAATGCAAAATTTGTTTTAGAAAAGAGTTTTGCCATAGATAGCGTATGACGTTTTGGATTTTTCACCCAATGCGTAAAGAAATAGCGCGTGACAAAAAGCGCTGTAAACATCGATGAACCAATTCCAATAATGATCGCAACAGCAAACCCTTTAATAGGCCCCGAATCAAATTGCAGCAAAATAAGCGCTGCCAAAATGGTTGTCACGTTGGAGTCCACAATGGCAGAAAACGCCTTTTTGTATCCCATCGCTACAGAATGTGCCAATTTTCCCGTCTCTTGGAATTCCTCTCGTATTCTTTCAAACACAAGCACGTTCGCATCGACCGCCATTCCAATCGTCAAAATCACCCCAGCAATCCCTGCAAGTGACATTGCTGCCTGCAGATTTTGATATACTGCCCATAAAATCAACAAATTAAATAGCACCGCAATAGACGCCACAACGCCACCAAAACGATAAACAGCAATCATAGAAATCATCACACCAATCAAAGCCAACACAGTCGCTGTAATGCCTTTTGTGCGTTCCTGCTTTCCAAGTTGCGGGCTGACATTCATTTCCGATAAAATTTTGGGCTTAAAGCTCAATGAACCCGCTTTCAAATCGGCTTCTAACGTGCGGATTTCTCGTTGCGTAAAGCCACCGTTAATCTGTCCTGATGCAGAAATAGGTTCATGCAATCCTGGAGAAGAAATAATTTGATCATTCAATACAACAGCCATTCTCCATCCATTCTGCTGCGCGCTATATTGTGCAAGCAAAGTGCCTGCAATCTTATCTTTTGCAAAATGTGATGTCCAAGCATACAGATTTTCTTGCGGATTGAGCTTAACACCATCACGTTCTACAAAACTATTGCTGACCGCAAAGCTCAGATAATTTCCTTGTGTAGGATCATATCCTGATCGAATATTTTCTAACTGCGCTCCTTGAAGCGCATAATTTTGAAATAAAATGACCAATGGATGCATTTGTCCACCCCAATGCATGGGATCATCGCCCCTAAGCACACCTACTTGCGACATCGTGTCATCAAATGCCACTGTCTGTTGCGAATAATCAGGATGTGCCAACTTCAATCCAGCCTCTTTTAAAACACGCGCCGATTCTGTCATTGGATATTGGTTGCGATCTCCACCCAAATGCTTCCATGCAATGTACTGAATACCCCTTGTCTCTGTTTGGTTTGTCACGAGCGCTTCGTTCCAAATTTCCGACAAAAAGCGATCGATATCTACCCAAAGCTCCCCATTGTGCCTTGAAAATCTCTCATTGACAATATGAAATTTCATTGAGGATCCTGTGATCAATTCTCTAGCTGTCAAGTTTTGCGAACCTGGAAAATCGAGCACAATGTTGTTTCCTTCTTGATGAATGGCTACTTCGGAAACACCCAGCCGATTGACCCTCGTGTACAATTCATTGATTGCCTGTTTCACATCTTCTTCCTTCCCCACTACCTTCCCATCTTGGTCAATCAATTCTACCTGAACCGTTTTTCCTCCAGAAAGATCTAATCCCCATCGTAAAATTTTACGATTATCGCCGCGAAAATACTTCTTCACACTCAAAAGCACGTTGCTCAAAAGCGCACTTTTTGCAGGCTTCGGCATAAAAAATCTTTCTTCTTTATCCAAATTGGCTTGCGCCGCATTGTAATCATCTCTCCATTTCAAAAGTTCTTCATGAATCTGACTTTCCACGCGATTTTTTGCCAAAATACGCTCTTCAACGTCTGTGAATTCCAATACCGCCAATTCTTTAGATCCAAGTACTTTAAAATCTTCTCGCGTGGTCTTTAAAAATGTGCTGTAAAAATGTTCGATTTCGAAGAAAAAGTCATCCTGATAGCTACGATCTAATCCACTCAAAGTCCCAGGATAAGACAACATGCTGTCATAGCTTCGTAGCAAATGACTCAAGCGCGTAAAATCACGCACCAAAAGCGCACCCGCCTCCGATTTGCCATTCACTTCTTTAATCTTCTTAGCAAGTCCTCTCGCGCACACATAAATGGAGCCCTTATTTAAATCTGTGACCTCATCATGTTCTTTCAAAAGCCCCGCAAAAACCACAATGGCTTTTTCCTGATCTTCCTTACTCAGCTTCAAATATTCGAATTGGTCACAAACAATGACATCTTGCCCATGCTCCCATCGCTGCATCAACAAATTCTTAATTTCTTTAACCTGTTGCCTTGCCACTTTTTTCAAATCGATGGCCAAAAAGGACTGCATGCCTTTCATCTGGTTCAAATGAATGACAAATCCACTCTCATTCTTCTCCAGCTTCTCCCCAGACTGTTTAGAAAGATAGGCGATATGTTGCATGACCAGCTGTTGCATTCCCATTAAATGCTCTTCACTCTTCGCCCCCTTAAACGCCGCTAGCACATCTTCATGCAAACTCACACAAATTTTATTTCTTTCCCAATCAATGTCAACCTGCTTTACAAATACATCCAAATCTCCCACGTAAAAACACCGATGTCGATAAAGATCTTCCAATACCTCTTCCCTATCTATCGCCACATCGACATGCTTGAACGCACCTCTGCTATCCACTACGATCTTTTTCGCCGCTTCAAGACCCTCAATTCTTCTATTCAAATAGGCAATGCTCGCATCCTTTTTCCCAGCCTTCGAAATCTTAATTCGACCAAGCCGTCTCTTAAACCTTCCCACCTGCTCATCAAATTTTTTCTCAAATAACGCCCCTGATCCCTCTACTCCAAAAAGCGAAAAATAACGCCTAACAACATCTGAATCTTTACCAAATAACTCACAAAAGCGCTGCAAATCTCCAGCGAGTGTCAAAATCACACCACTCTTATCGTTTTGAGCAATAAGCTGCGCCTGATGCTTTGCCATACCTCCCTTGACAACCTGCCTCACAACCTCATAAGTCCTATCGAACACAATATTCTGATACTCGTCGCTGTAGCGTTCATCTTCCATTTTTTTGCCGTACCAAAACCAATTCTCTTTAGCTTCGCCTTCCACTTTCTGTCCCACTCGCACAATCTTATCATCGCCACCAATCAATGACAGCTGATTGGCGACAAACTGCCTCATGGCACCAGCTCGCGGCAAATACTTCTTAAATCTTTCAGCATCCTGCACATTTCCAAATTCTACTTCAATTTCTCTTCCTCTAACGTCAATCCTCTTCGCCTCAATACCATGTAGCTTACAAAAAGCTTGCGTCCACTCGACATTTTCCTTTTCCATTCCCTTAAAGCGTCCCTGAATTTCCCTGACCACTTCAAAAGCCCGTTCTTTTCCAACCTCTTGCCTAAGCGGCTTAGAGTAATAGAACAAAGTGGGTAAGATATTATAAATGGTTAAGATACCGACCAACAAGATCACCAAGACATGCCAACGCTTTTTCATACTTGAACTCCAATGTGCAAAGCCCAACTATAATACAAGCCTCCCATTTTGTCGAGTGTCAAAAATGCTCACAGCAAATAAAATTTTTAGTGCGATTTTAGCATTTCTAGAGCTTTATCAAAATAGTGTTTCCAATATTGATCTCCCCAATAAAACTCACAAGCAATTTTATCCGACTTTCCCTTCAGCGTGAATACACACTTGCCTCCAGTTTTTCCTATAACCGCAGGTAACACTGGAATCAGCACTTGCCCTTTTTGATTGACGGCGTTTGGTATTTTTTGCTCAGGGATAATCTCTCCCTCGCTATTAGAAGTGACTGTGATATCGCTTTTAGGCTCAAGACCGCTAAATCGGATAGAAAACATTTCGGTATCATCTACAGTTAAGACAGCCCGATATTTTTGACCTTTGTAAATCGTCCGATGGTTGGGGAATCGAATACTATCAGCATATTTAAAATCTTGAGAGATAAAAACTACATCCGCACTATTTTGAAAATTTGCTAAGACAAACTCATGTCGATATACCTTGCCATTTTCACATAATCTTCCTTCATTATTTCTGATCAGCTTTTTAAATTTCCTAGAAGAATCTCTAGGAAAAACCAGGTAATACAGATCCCCTTCTTTTCCATCTACTTTAAATTCTCCAACAATTTTTTTAGGACAAGCTTTGTCTACAACGTCAACCTTCACGTGCGCTTTTTCCAAATGGGAAACATCTATTTTTTTTAATTTTTCATTCAGATTTTCTCCACAAACAAATGAAGCCAACAGCAAACTAAATAAGAAAAAGATTTTTTTCATACATCCTCCAATGTTGCTTCAAGTCTTAAAAATCCCCATATTTTTTACAATTCCGAAAAATTATTTTATTTCCTTTGTAAAAAAAAAATCATCGCATAAGCTTTTCAATAAAACCGAGTAAATTCCGAATGCTTCGTCGATTTATTCTTCTTTTTTCATGCGCTTTTCTTGTCTTTGGTGATGATTCTTTGGAACAAGATATTGAAATCTATGATCCAACTAAAAAGGTAGAAGATAGCGATAATACTCCAATAGATGATGAAGATACTGATGATGGATACTTACCTAATAAAGGTCTTTGGGAAAAAGACTTTAAAAATACTTTTATAAGGTGGCCTTATGACCCAACCAAAGGATTGGGTTTAGAAAATGAAGATGATTATGACGAAATCCTAATCGAAGACGAAGCTGATCTCTTGCATAAGGAGTTTATGAAATACTGGGGTCCTGAAGAAGATGACTCTATCGAAAACGATGATGATAAAAGCCCCACTTCCTCCTGCGATGACAACAACGATCCCAGCACAACAGAATCTTCTCAAAACCAAGAAAATGCCTCTACTGAAGAGAACGAAAGTTATCCACATCCCCTCAACTTAACCCTCTTAAATGCTGTCCATTCTCTAGATAAATCGCATTTATTACTCTCATACGAAACTAAACCCTATGATATAACCTCACCAGATAGTTCCTCAACGCACTTAGATTTTTTTCATAAAGGTCCTCCTGAAGGTCTCGTAGAAGATGTAGATGTCATCTCGGGCATCCGTACGGCTTCTTATAACGATTATAGTGTTATGGGACCTGTAATATTGAATGTTGAAAGGTGCTACTCAACTTATGCTGGAGATGATGGTTTTCAGCTTTTTAATTTCACAAGAGCTTTTGGATACAACCGTCGTATCCATGTGCAAAACAATTCTGGGGGTTGGCTAAGTTTTCAAAAAGATGTTTTTAATCGCTTTATTTTTGATGCCAAAAAAAATGGAGGTTGGACAAATCTCACACAAGCAGGCCCTGCAGGTTTTTCTGATCCTACAAATCACTCACTACAAGATCCACAAAATGTTCTCCAATTAGAAGGAAAATTATTAAACAGACCACGCACAAACAGAGAAGAAATCTCTTTTAACGCCAGTAATGGGACTCGAAACTTTTACGAAGCGTGCTCAAATGAATATGTGTGTATATTAGGATATAACACACCTACAAATGTGTTTTTTCAATTAAAAAGAAAAACTCTTCCATCAGGGCACCATATTAATTACTACTACAAGGATGAAGGGCTATGGAACATTACTCTTTGGAACTCTGATTACAAAAAGCCTCTTAGTTCAATCACGCTAAGCAAAGAGAAATATGATGATGTGGAAAATACAATCATCACAACATCAGACAAGAAAAAAATTATTTATGAAAAGCCCATTAATAGAAATAAAAAAAAACAAGGGCTTTCTCGGGTTATATTTCCTTCAGGGAACTACGAATCTTATCGTTATGAAAAAATGCCAACTAAGCAAAGGCGTCTTTCCCACATCCAAAATAATTCAGGCTTGCAATATGCCTTTTCTTATTACAACATTGGTGAAAACAAAGATTTTCTTGGCACAACTTCTTTAAAAGGCAATCATGTTGCCATCGGCCGAATGCATCAAATTCAGCGTCTCTTTGGAGAAAAAGACCGCCTTATCCCTTGGCGTATCTTCCGCTACCATCCCAATAGCCCCAACCCTAAAAAACATTGCTATGGAAATACAAAACATGGCGGAGGTCACACCTTTGTCTATGATAGCAAAAAAAATCTTACAAAATACCAATACAATTCAAAAAAACGTTTCGATTATGTCGCACACTACGATGAAAATCACAACCTTCGATTCATCGAATCCTACATCTGGGGAACTGGCCCGTACGAAGGTAGACTACAAAAAAAGATGCTTTATGACAACCAGCAGGTTCTTGCAGGAAGCACTTTTCAATATGACTACAAAGGAAATGTAGTCAAAGAAACACTCTTTGGCAATTTCACAGGTCTTCAAACATCTCTTTTCAATAGTAAAATTTTCTTCGATAAAAGCGAGCAATATAACAAATATTATACATACGGCTCTCATTTGCCCGTTGTTCTTAGCTTTCACGAAGACAATGGGAAAAAAGAAGAATATTCCTATATCCCCAATACAAATCTTCGTCAAGCGCGTTACATTTACAATAATGATCGCATCGCAAAAAGAGAATTTCGCTCTTATGACGATGATGGCATGCTCACTGAGATCATTGAAGATGATGGTTCTTCAAAAGACAAAAATGACTCAACCTCCATCACAAAACGCTTTATTCAAAAAATCACCCCAAGAAAAACACAACCTGGTTTGGGACTTCCTGAAAAGGCAGAAAAATATGCTTTAGATCAAAACCAACAACTTGTTCGCGTTGATGGTTTCGAATTTGTTTATGACAAACATCACAATGTTACACAAACCATTCGCATTCATAGTGACGGAACCCAACAAATCCAAAACCAACTCATCTACGATGAAAAAAATAACCTTATTGAAGAAAAAGACATCCTTTTTCAAACAAAAAAACATCAATATGACCATGCAAATCGAAAAATTCTTACCATTCTAGAAGACGGTGTAAGTACTATTGCTTATGAATATGATCGAGCCGATCGTCTCATTTCAAAAACAGAAACCATCCCTTCAGAAACACGCACAGAAACATACCAATATGATACAGAAAACAACCTCATAGCTAAAACAGATCATTGTGGCAACACAACATTCTTCACGCATGATACCGAAGGCCGTGAACTTTCCTGCAGCCAACCCTCGCTAGACCCAAGTACACCCTCTATTTCCTACAAACAATATGACTCTATGGGTTCTATATCCCAAACCACGGACGCAAACGGTGCAATTACTAAATTCCACAACACCGTACTAGGTAAACCTTACAAAATCGAATATCCCGATGGAGGAATAGAACACAAAGAATATGATCTAGATGGCAGACTTATCCGAGAAACAACACTCAGTGGTTTACGCATTGAATATACCTACGATTGGCAAGATCGCATCATTGAAGAAAAACACATTGATCCCCAAACAAACACCACCCACACCCTCAGAAAAGGCTATGACACTTGGAACCTTCTATGGGAAGAAGATTTTGAAAAAAGACGTACAGACTACACCTATGATTCTCTAAACAGAAAGAGTTCCCAAACAACAAACAATCATACAACACGTTTTTATTATGACAAAAAAAACCGTCTTATCAAAACAGAGCACTACCACAAAAACACACTCATTTTTTACGAAACAAAATGCTATGACGATCTAGATCGTGTGACTCAAGAAAAAATCTTTTCTCCAACATGTCTCCAAAAAGAAAACTCCTACCAATATGACATCTTTGGAAATCTTATCGAAAAAAATATAGGCGACATTATTGAAAAAACACTATACGATCCTTGGGGTAGAATTCTTTTTCAAGAAAACCATACTAAACTTTCTTTCCAGTACCTTAAACAAAATAACCTTGCGATCACAGTCACAACCGATGCTAATCAATTAGAGTCATGGGATTTTTATGACCCCCAAAACCGCATCTTCCGAAAAGAAACACGTAAAAACAACCAATTGCTTGCCCTTCAAGAGAAAAACTATGACCTTAATGGTAACGTCCTTCAAACAACCGAAACGGCCTATGCAGATGGAACACCCACTCACTCCTATACCGTAAACTACGTCTACGATAGTAAAAACAATCTCATTGAGCAACGCGAGCCTGATCATAAAATAACCCACATGCAATACGATACTTCAGGAAGATGCATTCAAAAAACCAAGCCCTGCGGAACGCAAATTCACTACATTTATGACGCATTTGGCAAGCTTCTTCATCTCTACACCTTTCCAACCTCCATCAGCTATCACTACATTTACAACAAGAAAAGCCAGCTCATAGAAACTCGAAATGAACAAAATATTCTTCTTAACCGCAGAAAATATGACACCCAAGGCAACACCATCGAAGAGACGTTTGCAAATGGATACACGGTTTACAAAGAGTTTGATCCATTCAATCGTCTTATCAAAATCATCTACCCAAACAAAAACCATGCTCTTTATCGATACGATGGCATCTTTCTAGACACCATCACTCTTTTTGATGCGTCAAAAACGATGCTCTACCGTCACATTTTCGCAAAACGCAATCTTGCAGGTCACGTAGAGTCCATCCTACTTCCCCCTGAATTGGGTCAATTGGAATACAATTATGACTCTCATGGCCGCCCTACCTACGCCTCCAATCCTCACCATACTGAATCCATTACCTACGATATTGCTGGCTACATCTCAAATCACACATTTTCAGAAAAAAAGACCACCTTTACCTATGATGATCTCAACCAACTTGCCTCTGAAAATGCTTATTTCTACCAACATGATTCTCTTCACAACTTAATCCAACAAAACACTGAACACTTTCAGCACAACACATCAAACCAACTCCTCGGCAGTAATCACAACTTAGAAGTAGAATATAACCTCAATGGAAACATCGTTCACAAATTTCAAGAAGGCATACACACCTATTTCAAATATGATGCCCTAGATCGTCTAATTGAAATGACTCATAACAATACCATCACTCAATTTGAATATGACCATACAACACGCATTATTTCCCAAAAAACCGCAACATCTTCTCCTACCCATTATTTTTATGATGATGATATCGAACTTGGCACTATGCAAAATAACCACTCTATTTTTGCTCGATACCTAGGCTCTTCAAAAAAACTGGATATCGGGTCTGCAATCCTGATCGAGAAAGACTCCAAACTTTATGTTCCTATCCATGATATCTTTGGCAATATCACACTTCTCATGACTCTCGATGGCCAGCTCGAAGAACGCATAGAATATACAGCTTTTGGAACTGAAAAGATTTTCAATGCGTCCAATCTACCCAAAGAAGAATCCCTAACGCCTTGGCGTTTTCAAAGCAAGCGCACCTTCAATAACCTCGTCTTTTTTCCTCTTCGTATTTATGATCCAAACATCAAACGCTGGCTCACTCCCGACCCTGCCAACTTTGCTGACGGTCCCAACCTCTATGCTTACGTCCACGCCAATCCTCTATCCTACTGTGATCCTTACGGCGATCTTTCCAGCGATGCTGCTCAAGGGCTTGCTCTTGGCGGCACCAAATTTGGCATCCATTTTGGAGTTCAAATAGGAGTCACCAAGCTATCTGCCCTAATTGGTGCTGCTTACGGAGGACCTATAGGTTTTGTTGTCGGCTTAGTTATTGGCGCTATTTTGCATCAAATTACCCACTATACCGTTGAGGCCGTCTATGACAAAATGGAT
>JAAKFQ010000048.1 GCA_011064725.1 Chlamydiota bacterium
TCTGAAAGCCGCGTGATTTTTTTTCTTGCGTGAAATACTACGCTTGTAGTAGGTTTGTGCTTAAAGAGGTAAGTTGTGGGGAAAAAGCGTTATTTTGGAGAACTTGAAGCACAGATTCTCAATCATTTCAAAAAAGGCAAGAGCTTTTCATTAAAAGAAATTCATGCGCGTTTTGATGAAATGGCTTATACAACAATACAAACAGTGCTCAATCGGCTTGTAAAAAAGGGGATTTTAAAGCGGACAAAAAAGGAAGGGATTTTTGTCTATTTTCTTGGCAACACAAACACAAATTTGTCCAAACATTTTGTCAGCAAGTTTAAGGGGCTTTTTTCTCATCAAATGATTGGAGAATTTGTCGCGCATTTAGTGGAAGATGAAAATTTGACCAAAGAAGACTTAAAAGAAATTCAACACATTATAGAAAAGAAGATAAAAGAATGATAATACACCTTATATTAAATATTTTTATTAATTCAGTTTTTTCTTTTTTAACAATTGTATTATTAATTTATGCTCTTTTGTTTTTATTCCGCATAAAAAATCAGCGTGTCATTTATTGCGCGCTTATGTTGCCTTTTATAAAACTTATTACAGATATTTTTTATCTAAATTTTTCTACCTGGACATTTTTAAAAGGCATCAACCCCTATTTTTTGCAAGAGGGAACTCGGAGGTTGGATGCACAAATAGGATTGAACGCGTTGTATTTACCAAAATTCTCTATCCAATTTTTTTCCATTCCCAATCATTGGAGTTTTTCTATTGGAGATTTATTGCTTCTTAAATGTCCTTTTGAACTCAAACTTTTTTTGCTTGTTGTCTTGTTGTTTGGTTGTGTTGTTTCGATGCTAAAGTGCACACAAAAAATACACAATCAACGACGATGGGAGAAAAAAGTGTGTATGCAATCAAAAGTCGTTGATCCTTGTGTTTTTGATTCTCGCTTGAGAAAAGTGATAGAAAAAAGAAAGGTTGAGGTGCTTTTTTTTGAAAAAATTCATGTGCCTGTTGTTTTTGGTATGTTTAGGCCAAAACTTATATTGCCAGAGGGCTTTTTTTCAAAATATTCACAAGAAGAACAAAATGCTATTTTGGCCCATGAGCTTAAACACGTGGTTTGGTTTGATATTTTAACAGCCTATTTTGTGACCATCATTTGTCATCTATTTTGGTTTATTCCATTGATAGCTAGGATAAAAAAACATGTGTTTTTTCATAGAGAATTGGCCTGTGACATGGGCGCTATCAAACAAGGATGCAATAAAAAAATCCTAGTTAAGGCGATTTTGAAAACATTGGATAGACCCAAATTCTCATTAGCCATGAGTTTTAATCAGACGCATCACATGATCTTGCGCTTAGAAACGCTTTTGAAAATCAAGAAAACGTATTTTTTTGAAATCCTTCTTATTTGTGTATTTGGAGGGTTTCTATTAGCCATTTTGCTTGGAAAATTTTGGATTTTCTGAGTTTTTTTTAACCTGTGTTACTACAAGTGTAGTAACCAATAAATATGAAAGGAGAAGAAGATGAAAAAAATAGCCATTTTATTATCAACACTAGTCTGTAGTTTTGTATCAGCTGAACAAACGTTGATTCATTTTACAGATTTAAAGAATGAAGACATTGCGCATTTTAGCTCAATGTGTAAGGAGATGGAGCATACCATCATTCTTTTTGATAAAGGAACAAAGGTTCCGTTAGATTTTTTTATAAAAAGCGATTTTTTTAACTTAGGTGAAACAACTCCTGTTTACCTAGAAATATTACAACCTTTTTATTTAAAGGCATCGCCTTTTGAAGGGTTTTTATTTTCAAGAGATTTAAAAACTTTTGAGCCATTTGAAAAATTCTTTACGGGGAATTTTAGCGTGACTTCAAAGGAAATAGGGGGTCAAATAGGATTTACCTTAGGAGGAGATGTCTTGAAGCGGTAAAGTCGATGCAAAGGGCTTTGCCCTTTGCATAAATTTAAGACAAAATCACGCAAGAATTTTTAGATGACCAATCCGTTGCATCAAAATAAATATGAGTCAATTCTGAACTAAGACCACAAGCACAAGAGAAGAGACGATGAGCATTCAATTGAACCTTATAAATCATCGTGTATGGATTTTTTGTTGTTTTGGTTAGCGGTTCTCCCAACTCTCTTTGGATTTTCCATAGGTCTTGATAGGCATCAAGCATTTTTTTGTCAGCTTTGACTATGTTAGCCCACCCTTGCCGACTTAAATTGTCTATACCAATAAACCTTCTCCAATTGCTTCCATCGAGTAAGGTGTTACCATACCGATAGATTGACTGTACCACTGAAGGAAGGTGTGTCTGTTCGCCTGAGCAAGAAGCTGGGACCATGAAATAAGCATTAACACTCAATTTTTTCAAATAGGCGGTTTGGAGATGTTCGTCCAAACTTCCACCTGTTTCAACAATTGCTTCAAGAGGCTGTCTTAAGAACTGCGTGTATTGAATCCACTTTAACTGAGAGGTTGTAAAGAAGCTGAAGCTTCGCAAAAGAGCATTTGCAACATGTAAACCTTTTCTTTTTGGACAGAAATAAGCAGAAAACAGACTTGCGACGATTTGATTAATCTGTAAACACTGCATGGGGTGGTGAGTCCAAGGAGAGGACCACTCCATATTAGTTCCTTCTCTAAAAATGGAGAGCTGTTTAAGGATTTGATTCAGGGTAGAAGAGGGTTTTAGATAGGCGTTAAATTTCAACATAGCAAAATAAGAAAATGCTGCCAGTGCCAAAGTTCCTACGGTAAGAGCGATTAAACGATAAGCGATTTTTTTTGTTCGTTCAGGATCGTCTTTTTTGACATTCTTAACTAATTGAGTTGCCGAGAAAAAGAGTGTTAATCCATATCCTAAAAAATCAGTAATTAGTAAAACTTCTTGAATTTTAAAGATGGTAGCAGCGAGTTCTGGATATTTTTGCAAATGGGATAGTATGACTTGGACAACATTATATGTTGTATAAAATACCTCAAAGCGTCGCTGATAATCAATGGTAGGTTGGTCGAGGTTCTCTAATGCTGTGGGTAGACCATTGACTTGAACATCAAGACGAGTCAAAGGAGGATTTTGTCTACAATTGGGACAAGTTGGAAGATGGATTGTGCTTACCTTTAACCCATATCCAGTGAGTCTACCATTTTTGAGATATGTTGTTATCTGTGTAGGATCTATTGTATCTAGTATTTTGGAGGAGATATCTTGCGATATACAACGTGCATGAAAAACATGGGAGAGACAATAAGTTGTTTTTTTCTGATCAGACTTAGGATCCAGACAAATTGAACAAGTATCATCAAAAGATGCTGGCGGAGGCAATTTCATCGTAGAAAGAGATAGTTCCATTGAGAAGTCGTCATTCTCTGCGTGGAAGGTTGATGGTTGGGAAACATTTAGCCAATGACGCTTTATGAGGTTTTGCCATAAACTATATACGGATCCAAGCAAATTGATTCCAAGCCAAAAACGACTGTTTGAAAAATAAAAAAGAGAGATATTAAAAACCAGTGTTGTCAAATGCAAACTTAAGGCGAGCTGTTGTTGAAAATCGATCTTTTTTTTGATAGTAATATCGGGTAATTCTTCTTCCTGATACGTTTCTACAGAATATTTTGAATTTGCATAAACGTATTGCGCAACCCCAGTGATTGCAGCAGCAGCAATAATAGCAACAATTGATATTCCAAAAATCCTTAAACTTTTGTTGGATACCGCTGAATGTGTTTGAAAATTTTTAAAAAAAAGAGATGGCAAGTGTTTATCGAGTTTTGCTGCATAGAGAAAAACGAGGCCTAAGTGAGCGACGTTAAAAGCATATCTAATATCATCAGTGTGTTTAATCATTTGTTCTTGAATTTGCTTAACTTTTGGATGAGCTTTTAGGTTAACCCCTTTTAATTGCTGGTGGAATGCGCTTTCCAATAGGGAGTGTATAAAAGAAATGCCCTGCCACTGTGAGCAAAGGTAAAAAATTCCTTTAGGAATGGTAGGAGATATGTATTGATAAATGCTAGCCATATTTCTTTGTTTTTTTAAAAAAATTGTACCCAAAAACTTGAATAAATGCAAGTAAAAATATTTTTTTACAAAAAAGGCTCAGGGCGAACGATTGAAGCAGGCTTTGCCCTTTGCATTAAAATATAAGTCATTAAGCCAAGTAAGCTTAAATAGCCACCAAAAGCAAAGTGAATAGGCAAATATTGATGCAGAAAAAGGCAGATAGAGATTGAGGGGTAACCTAGCCACTCTTTTCCAATGGACCGCCCCACAGAAAGGTTGTAAAAAGCATCATCTTTAAATAAATTTTTTTGATACGAGTAGAAGGGAGCTGCGAACATCACGCCAATAAGAATGAGGAAAAAGCGGATGAAAAAAAGGTTAAAAGAGATGCTGATGTCAAAGAAGAAAAAGAGGGGAATAGAAAACAATGTGGCTAAAAAAACAGATAGTTGCATCTGTGCTTTTTCTCCAATTCTGTGAGAAAGCCTTCCAAATAAAGGAAGAAGCAAAATATCAAGTGTCATAAAGCAAAGAAGCAGGCTCAAAGAAAGAGTGGGATCGTAATGATTTTCTAGCATGTAGGCATGGATCAAATGCGTGGACATGAGAAAAATTGCATAGGAAAAGCCTGTTTGTGCAATCACTGTAAGCAGATGGGGAAAGTATAATTGAGTTTTTTGAATAGAGGGAGAAGTTTTGGGCACTTTCCAAAAGACAAGAAAGGATAGACCACTGATAAAGTACAAAAGACGCCATAAATAAAGCGCATCAAAAAACAGCAACAAAAGGACCAAAATACCTGCAAAAAGCGTACCTAACATCCCAAGCATTTCGTAATGCGCACTCTTTTTTTCCTGTTTTTCTAAATATAAAAGAGAAGTGGCGGTTGTTTTCGGAGCGGAGAAGAAATCTAAGATATTTTTTAGGCCTAGAAAAAGCAGAGGTGTCAAAATACCTAAAGAACTTGGAATACAGACAATAGCAAAAGAGCCAAGCACATGGATCATTAAAGAAATACGCACAACAAAAAGCTGTTTAAAACGTCCAAAAAACATGGAAAAAAGGGGACGCAAAAAAAGACCCAAAGGAAAAAAAATAAAGATGAGCTGTTCTAAAGGCTGAAGATTGGGGAAAAAAAGAGGCGCTAGAAAAGGAGCTAAAAAGTAAAAACACGCTTTTTGAAAACGCTTAAAAAAGTGAATCCACAAATAGACCATGTGTTAAGTATAACAATTTTAATGGCTAGATACTATTTTAAAAAAAAGTTTTTGTATAGAATGAGGCCATGAAGAAAAATTCTGGGTTATTTGGGCTTTTTGTTGCCATTTTTGCCATTGGTTTTGGGTTTGCTTACGTCGATTCTAATCTTATAAGTATGAAAACAGCACTGAACTTAAGCCTTGGGCAGACTGTTTTGGTGATCAATGTGTTCATTTTTTTCATGATTACTACGCTTATGCCTTTGGGGCATCTGAGTGATCGTTTGGGAAACAAGTTGTTTTTGACATTTGGAATTCTTGGACTTGGCATTTTTCCTCTTTTGTTTGCGCTATCTACCAATTACACATGGGCTTTGATTTTTCGTGGTCTGGAGGGTGTGTCTGCGGCATGCATTTTACCCACAAGTATTGCCTACCTAACGACGCATTTTAAAGATTTTACTAAATCAATGGCCTATTTTTTATTCTTTTTTGTTCTAGGACTTTTGATAGGACCGCTTTTGGCTACCATGGCAGAAGGATATGTGACGTGGAATTTTGGCATCTTTTTTATGCCGGTGCTCTGTTTAATTGCATTTGTATTAACGCGCTCTTTAAAAGAGACAAAGATTCCAGGACATATAGATTATCTAGGGATGATTTTAAGCTTTTTTGCCACAGCTATTGCTTGTTTTACCATTTTAAGAAGTTTGAATCTCGAGACAAAACAGATTATTCTGTTAAGCATTGTAGCTCTGTTTTTATTCGTGATTCTATTGGTACATGAACATAAGCATAAGTTTTGTCTCGATCCAAAAGTCTTGCTGCATCCTACCTTTATTGTTTGTGCATTGGCTTCTTTGATTTTGGTATTGCTTGCATGGATTGGGTATTTTGCAAGTGCTTTGTACTTGCAAAACATGCTTTTAAAATCGCCTCAAAAACTGGAATTCTTTTTGCTTTGCGTTCCTTTGCCCTTTATTTTGGTCACAATTTGGAGCGCTTACATGGATCATGTCAAAGCCATTGGCTTGGGGGGACTGCTTTTAGGAGTCGGCTACATCATTCAGAGCTTTTTTACTTTAGAAACAGGGAATTTGCAGATTGTTGTTTCTATGGTTTTAATTGGTGGTGGAATTGGATTTATGCTGCCCAATTTGTCTGGCCTTGCACTCCATAGCATATGGAATAAAACAAAAGCGACAGAAAGCTCGATTGTCTTGTATATTCAATCGCTGAGTGTTGTGATTGGTTTGACACTGACAGGAGCCATTTTACGTTTTCAGGGACAATTGCAATATTTTAGGGACTTAGCTGGACAAAAAACGAGTAAGAGCGTGGGTGATGTCATTGTTAGTTTTTTTAAAACGCCACAAAAGTTTTTTTCTAATTTGGAAGATTTGACAAAAGTGTTTGAAAGCCGTGTGATCAGCTTTTTACAAGATGAATTTTTAGAAAAATATCGGATGATTATGTGGATTCTTGTGGGTGTTGTTGTTTTGATTGTGATCATGGGAATTTTTGGGGCAAAAAAGAAGAAGAAAAGAAAATGAAGTTGTATTTAGTCAGGCATGGAAAAGCACTTAGCGCCGAAGAAGATAGCGAAAAATCGTTAAGTTTTGAAGGAGAAGCCAACCTCTACTTTGTAGGAAGAGCCTACAGGAAGATGCAACTTAAATTTAACCTCATTGTCACAAGTCCTAAAAAAAGAACGCTACAAACCGCAGAAATTCTTGCTGAAAAAGTGTTGTATGATACAAATTCCATTGTGCAAACAGAGCTTTTGACAGCAGATAAGGATGCCAAGTCCACGCTAGATTTTTTGCTAAAACATACAGACAAAGAACACGTTTTGGTTGTAGGACACTTGCCCAATCTCCAAGAATTGATCTTTGAGCTTGTGGGTATGGGAAATGTGATTGGCTTAAATTTAGACAATGGGCAAACCATTGCTATGACATTTGACCCGTTGACAAAAGAAGCAAATCTTGATTGGATACTTACAACAAGTTTGTGTAAGTTGATGGTTACATAATGAAACTCCTGCATTATGCAAAAAACATGTTTTTTTCGAATTTTTTTCAAATTTTACGACAGGAGCAAGTTTCAAGTTTTTTTGAAAAATTTGCATAATGCAGGAGCCTCATAATGCATATCGACAATCCTCAGACATTTTCCGTAGATCAGGTTTTCAAAGCTCTTGAAACAAGCAAAGAAGGCCTATCTCAAGAACAAGCGAATTTGCGACTTGCCAAGTTTGGAAAAAACCTTGTTGAAACGAAGCAAATTCATCCTTTTTTTATCTTAGTGCGTCAATTTAAGAGTATCTTGATTTTTGTGTTGTGTTTAGCTGCGCTCATCTCTCTTTTCATGGGGCGATTTGTGGAGTTTTGGACAATTGTGGTGATTATTCTTATCAATGGCTTTTTGGGTTTTTGGCAGGAGTTAAAAGCCCTCAAATCGATGGAGGGGTTAAAAACCCAGACAAAAGGAAAAGTTTTGGTCTTGCGCGATCAAAAAAAAGAAGAAATCCCTCCGGAAGAACTTGTTGTAGGGGATATTGTTTATGTGCATGAAGGCGATGTGATCTACGCTGATATGCATTTGGTTGAATCGAACAGCTTGCAAACAGATGAAGCCAACGTGACCGGAGAGTCGTATCCTGTGGATAAAAATATTGAACAAGTAAGCGAGGATGTAAAAATTTTTGATCAAAAATGCCTACTTTTTGCCACAACCTTCGTTGTTAAAGGCTCTGGCATAGCTGTTGTTGTCAAAACAGCAGAAGAGACATTTGTGGGAAAAACACAGACGCTCAAAATAGAGCTGAAAAAAACACCTTTAAATAGAGCGTTATTTAGTTTAGCAAAACGTTTTTCTTTAATTTTACTCTTCCTCTTGATTGTGATTGGAGTCGTCGCTTTTTTACAACAACGCGAGCTTATGCATGTGCTCTATATTTTGGTTGCAGAACTGGTCTCTTTTATCCCAGAAGGTCTGCCTATCGTGGTGACATTGGTGCTTGTCACAGGCGCTCTTTTCTTATCCACAAAAAAAACACTGATCAAATACTTGCCTGCTGTAGAAACCTTGGGAAGCACGACGTGGATTGCCTCGGATAAGACTGGCACAATTACAAAAGGTGTTTTGGAAGTCAAAGAAGTGGCTTTTAAAGATGAAAAAAAAGCTAGACTTATCGCCGCTCTTTGCAACGAACATAATCGAGATCCTGTGGATCATGCATTAAGAGAATGGGTGGAAAATTTTGATCAATTGAGACAAAAACATCCACGCATTTGGGTCTATCCTTTTGATTCTAAGCAAAGATTGATGGCTACATTGAATAAAGTCGACGAAAAAGAAACCCTGTTTGTCAAAGGTTCATTTGAAAAATTAAAAAAAATGACGCAAGACAGTTCTTTTGATGAGAAACATAAAGAGATGGCAGAAAAAGGCCTGCGCGTGCTTGCATTTGGAATGGGACAAGCCAAAAGCAAGGATCCAAAAGATTGGGAAATTGAGTTTATAGGACTTGTGGGTTTTTTGGATGTGCCCAAAGCCAATGTTTTAGATGCATTAAATGAAGCTAGAGCTGCTGGAATTAAAGTGATGATGTTAACAGGGGACCATCCTAAAACGGCCAAAACAGTTGCAGAAGAAATAGGGCTCTTTAAAGAAGGGGATACTCTACTTCTTGGAGAAGATATTGAACATATTGATACACAAACACTATTTGAGATGCTGCAAAACACGAAAGTGATTGCACGCATTTTGCCAGAGGCTAAATACAAAGTTGTCAACACGCTGCAAGCACATGGAGAAATTGTGGCTGTCACAGGAGATGGAGTCAATGATATCCCGGCCTTAAAAGCAGCAGATTTAGGCATCGCGATGGGCTCTTCTCAAGAAGCCACAAAAGCCGTTTCTAAAATGGTGATCATGGATAATAATCTCCAAGTGATTGTAGAAGCCATTCGCTATGGACGTATCATTGCCAATAATATTCGCAAAGTCATCTACTATTTATTCTCTTCTTCTTTAATTGAGATGAGTTTGATCTCTTTGGCGATTTTTAGTGGCTTGCCTCTGCCACTAACTCCGCTGCAGATCTTGTGGATCAATATTGTCACAGATGGTGTGCAAGACAAAGCCTTTGCCTTTGCAAAAGAAGAAGGCAATGTGATGGAGCAAAAACCCAAAAAACCGACGAAACAATTTTTTGATGCTATGCAGATATTTAATATCTTGTTTTTTGGACTGATTATGGGTGGTTTGACCTATTTTCTATTTGTCTACCTACTAAAGATTTACACGTATAAAAAAGCTTTGACCATAGTATTTACCTGCGTTGCGGCGTCGCAATGGTTCAATGGGGTTCAGGCGCAAAAAGAAAAAGAGCCTTTTTTTTATCGCATCAAACAAAGCTTTACTATCAATCCGTCAATTTTTTTAGGCATAGGCCTTGGTTTTTTGTTGCAGCTTCTTGCTGTCAACGTGTTTCAAGAAGGGTTTTCTACTGTTGCTTTAAGTTTTAACGAGTGGCTCTTTTGTTTTGGTTTTGCTTCTATCGCTTTTTTTGTCATTGAAATCCGCAAGTGGATGATGCTATTCTTTTCTAAAAGGAAATAAGAGAGGTGAGTATGCCCTATAAAGAGATTGATGATTTGCCGCCTAGAGTCAAAAGTCATTTGCCCAAAGGCGCGCTGGAAATTTACTTAGAAGCTTTTAATCATGCATGGCAGCAGTACGCAGATCCTAAAAAACGGACCATGGGTGGCGATCAAGAAGAAGTGGCGCACAGAGTGGCGTGGGCTGCTGTGAAAAAGAAGTATGAAAAAGGCTCTGATAACAATTGGCATAAAATTTCATGACAGCATATTTGATTGGTAAGAATGCTATTTTTGAGGTGTATAAAAAAGCAAAGAAACGCTTTATTTGTATCTACACACATAAACCACGCGATGTGTTTTTAAAACAACTTGAGGGCGTACCGGTTGAATTTAAGAGCAAGGATGTCCTCACAAAAATAGCCAAAAGTGAGTCGCACCAAGGCTTTGTCGCAAAAATCAAGCCTAAATCTTTTGTCACACCTTATGAGTTATTTCAAAAAGATCTTATTGTGGCGCTTGATGAGATCCAAGATCCACACAATTTAGGGGCAATACTAAGAGCGTGTGAGTGTTTTGGTGTTGAAGGTGTGGTTTTTTCCAAAAATAGGGGATCGCCACTCACCTCTGTAGTTGCAAAAACTTCACAAGGTGCCCTAGAAATTTTAGATCTTTGCGAAGTGTCTAATCTTGCTACTACCTTGGATCAATTCAAAAAACAAGACTTTGAAGTGATTGGAGCCGATCTTTCACAAGATGCTCATAATGTGTTTGACTTTTCATTCCCTAAAAAGTGTGTGCTTGTATTGGGAAAAGAAAGCGGCATGCGTCATCTTTTGAAAAAAAAATGTGATCAACTTGTCTACATTCCCATGTTTGGGCAAATCGATTCTCTAAATGTCTCACAAGCAACAGCCACACTGCTTGCCTTTTATCGCGCTTTTTTTACATAATGCCAAAATATGCATTTTTTATTGTGTTTACTTGTTTTTATTTTTGGCTTTTGTTCGTGGATGCAAGATTGCATTGAACCCGAACTTGCTCCTTATAAACCTGAGCTTTGGGTTTATTTCACTCATTCTCAGGGAGATAACTCTTTCTTCTCACGCTTTTTACCTTAGAAATGGCCTTTTGACCATTCCCTGCGGTAAAAATCCCGAGAATTTAAGAGTAATCTCCTCATGATACTGAATAAACTAAACCCAAAACTCAGGTTATAAAGAAAAAGGCATTTTAAAATCAGACATAGAAAAAATATGACAGGATGTGCAC
>JAAKFQ010000049.1 GCA_011064725.1 Chlamydiota bacterium
TGCATATTTAGAGCTTATTAATGCATTTAGTTATAAAGCGGAAGATGTGCTTGTCTGTGGTGATAAATACAGCATTGACTTAAGCCCTGCTAAAGAACTTGGATTAAAAACAGTTCAAGTCATGTGGGGAAGAGGCAAAAGTCAAAAACAACATTTTGAGAAAACACATTTTTTAATAGATTGCTTTAAAAGCTTGATTGAAATAGTAGGATCCTATGAAGACAAAAAATAATGACAAAAAACGCACCCTTATTCCTAGCGTACAGCTTGTTCCAGGAATGACGGTCGAGATTGGAAATAAAATTTATCGTATTGAAAGTTCGGTGAAAGTCACGGCAGCAAGGGGAGCGGCATTCATCAAAGTGAATTTACGCGAGCTGTTGACAGATAAAGTTTTTGAGAAAAATTTTAAACCCGAACAAGAAATCGAAGAAGTCACAATGCAGGAAAAGATCATTGTGTACCTGTATCTCGAAAATAAAAAGTATGTGTTTTTAGACATTGAAGAATTAACACAGATTCATCTTGACCAAACGATCATCAGTGATAAGGCCGATTATTTAAAAGAAGGAATCGAACTCAAAGCCAGTTTTTATGGAGATACGGTGTTTGCTGTAGAGTTGCCACAGTTTTTGGAATTGACTGTAATGAAAACTCAAGAACCACAAGAAATGGGCTTAATGGGGGCTTCTTTAAAACTCGCTCATTTAGAAACGGGGGCGAAAGTAGAGGTGCCTCTTTTTGTAGAAGTTGGAGATATTATTAAAATCGATACGGTATCAGGTGAATTTGTACAACGTGTGTAGGTATTTTTATGAAAATTGATCCTAAAAAAATCAAAGAATTGTTATCCATCATGAAAAAGAACCAGATCAAGCGTTTGCGTTATCGCATCAAAGATGAAGAAATCGAATTAGAACTCCCTCATCAGGATACTCTTCCCACTTTTCATCATGTGCCTCATGCAAGCGCGCATTCTCCCTACCCAAAATCTATTGCAGAAACTGAAGAGAGTGAAGATGGACAAGGAAATTACATCACTTCGCCTCTTGTGGGAACCTTTTATAACAAACCAACTCCAGATTCAAAATCCTTTGTGAATGTAGACGCTAACGTTACTGAAAATTCCGTTGTCTGTATTATTGAAGCGATGAAAGTGATGAATGAGGTTAAAGCGGACATCAAGGGTAAGATTGTCGAAATACTCGTCGAAGATGGTCATCCTGTAGAATTTGGAACCAAACTGTTTCGGGTTGAATGAAAAAAGTACTCATTGCCAATCGTGGCGAAATTGCCCTTCGAATCATCCGTGCTTGCCATGAACTTGGTCTAGAAACCGTGGCCATTTTTTCTGAAGCAGATCGTGAATCTTTGCATGTGCTTTGTGCCGATGAGGCTGTTTGTATTGGAAAAGCAAAAGCTACAGATTCGTATTTGAAAATTTCTACGATTTTATCTGCTGCGGAAATCACCAATGCCGATGCGATCCATCCAGGCTATGGATTTTTAAGTGAAAAACCTGAATTTGCTTCGCTTTGTGAATCGGCCCATGTCAAATTTATAGGTCCTAATTCGAAGACAATTTCTCTTTTAGGAGACAAAGCTCAAGCTAAAAAGACAGCAAAAAAAGCTAAGTGTCCTATTATTCCTGGCAGTGATGGCGTGGTTAAAGAATTAGAAGAGGGCATTAAAATCGCCAAAAAGATCGGCTATCCCATCTTTATCAAAGCGGTTTTTGGAGGAGGGGGCAAAGGAATACGCATTGCTCAAAATGAAGAGGAGTTTGTCAAACTCTTTATCGCAGCTCAAGCAGAAGCGCAAGTCAATTTTGGCCATCCTGACATCTATTTGGAAAAACAGATTGAAAATCCACGCCATATTGAAGTGCAAGTGCTTGGTGATGAACATGGCAACGTAGTGCACCTATTTGAGCGCGATTGCACTCTGCAGCGTCGTCGTCAAAAATTGATTGAAGAAGCACCTAGTCCTGCCATTAGCTCATCTCTTCGCGAAAAAATGGGTCAAGCGGCAGTGGGTGTTGCCAAATATGCGAATTATCATTCTGCAGGAACGGTGGAATTTCTTTTAGACGAAGACAACAACTTTTATTTCATGGAGATGAATACACGCATTCAGGTTGAGCACACGGTGACAGAAGAAATTACAGGAATTGACATTATCAAAGCGCAGTTGCAAATCGCGCAAGGCCAAAAGCTCCCCTTTAAACAAAAAGACATTCATATCAATGGCCATGCAATCCAATTTCGTATCAACGCAGAAGATCCTGCAAACAATTTTATGCCCCGTCCAGGGATTTTAGATTATTACATGGCACCAGGCGGACCCCATGTAAGAGTGGATTCTAATTGCTACGCAGGGTATAAAATACCGCCTTACTACGATTCGATGATTGCAAAACTCATTGTGCGTGGCAAAAATCGCGATGAGGCGATTGAAGTTGGAAAAAGAGCTTTAAAAGAGTTTCACATTGGGGGAGTGCCCACAACCATTCCTTTTCATCTATTCATGTTAGAAGAAGAGAAATTTCTCACCTCTGACAATAATATCTTTACGATCGATAAGATGCTAGAAGAGGGTGTTGAGTTTGCTCTTGTTTCTCAAGATTAACAATCTGCATTTACTTCGAGAGTATTTAGATACCCAAATATGAGCTTTTACATAGTTTGGCGGAAATATAGTCTTGTGATGCCAGAGGTCATGTAAATTTTTGGTTCTAGGTTTGGATAAGTAACTATTTGGAGGCCCAAGTGCATCTGTTCTTGGAAGCCCAAGCGCGTCTGTTCCTCTGAATCCATTTAAGCTTCAAAAAATGTCCTGACTTCTCCTATCTTATTTGTATAATTAGCCCATAGTAGTAGTTGAGAAATTCCAAACACTTCAAAGTGTCCCTGTATAGTATCCCAAGTACGTAGTGGCTGTGATAAAACAGCATTGTTTTGTAGCCATAAGGCCCCTTTGGTTTTTTTAGAGATGATTGTACATAACGTTTATTTCAAAAGATGTAAAAAGTAGTTTAAAAATTTTCGAAGCTTCTAGTTTTTTTGTAGTATTGATCAATTTGCTCTGCAATGTGATCAACATCATCTGTGAGATGGATTAAATCTAGATCTTTGGCACCGATGTTCTTCTCTTTTAAAAGCGAGTCTTTCATCCAGTCCAAAAGACCTTGCCAATAAGTTTTACCAACTAGAAAGATGGGAATCGGTTTGATCTTTTTTGTTTGTACAAGTGTCAAAGCTTCGAATAGTTCGTCTAAAGAACCAAAGCCTCCTGGAAAAACGACAAAAGCTTGGGCGTAGCGCACAAACATGATTTTACGGATGAAAAAATAACGAAAATGCAAGGTGAGTTTGGGATCGACAAAATCATTGGCACGTATTTCATGGGGGACATCGATACAAATTCCACAAGATTTACCTTTTTTTTCTTGGGCGCCTTTGTTGGCAGCTTCCATGATTCCAGGACCACCGCCCGTCATCACGGCAAATCCTTTTTCTACAACTTTTTTTGCACACTCTGTGGCTTGTTGGTAGTAAGGATTGTTAGGTTGTGTGCGCGCGGAGCCAAAAAAAGCAACGCCTGGACCTAAAGAGACCATGGTTTCAAATCCATCCACAAGTTCTGATAAAATACGAAACACACGCCAAGAATCTAATGTGTGCGTATGTTTATGTGGAGGTAGATCGTCTCGAGATTTGCTCATATTATTTTTTTTGTATATACTCCTTAACATTAAAACGTTTTGAAAATTTTGGCAAGTGATGCTTTTAGTTATAAGAAGGCTTTTACAACTCGAACAGTCCCTACTGGCGCTTCCTTGGGTTTTGACTGCAGCATTACTAGCGGTTCCAAGTGTGGCTTTTCTACCAGTCTATTTAATTGTAAAAATGTGCTTAGCTACGATGTTTGCAAGAAGTGCAGGCATGGCTTTTAATCGTTTTTTTGATAAAGACACAGATCTTCAAAATCCAAGAACAAAGCATCGCTTGATACCATCTGGGCAGCTATCTTGGCAAGTTGTCTTGATTTTCGGCCTTTTCAGTCTTGCGTTATTTATCACGACATGTTTTTTGATCAACGCGCTTGTGTTTTTTCTCTCTTTTGTTGTGGCATTTCTTTTGGTGATTTATCCTCTATGCAAACGTTTTACAACAGGATGTCATTTTGTATTGGGGTTGATTGAGTTTTTTGCGCCCATCATGGCCTTTGCTGCCGTGACACATACTGTGCGTTTTGAAGCTATTATTCTTGGATTGATTGTGTTTTTATGGATTTCGGGACTCGATCTTTTGTATGCCATACAAGACATCATTTTTGATCGCGTATTTTCTATCTACTCTTTGAGTGCTTCAATGGGTGCAAGAAAGGTTAGACGCTTAGCGTTTTGTTTACATCTGGGCGTTTTGTTTGGCATGGTTTTTCTAGGCTACCTAATGCAATTGCATAGTCTGTATTTTATTGGGGTCTTTCTTTCTATGTACTTTCTCTTTTCGCAATATCGTTTTATCAGGGCCACTGCCGAGCGTTTACCTAAAACGTTTTTTGTGCGCAATATCGCAATGTCAATGATCTTTTTCTTTTTCACGTTAGCTGAGAGAATGCTATGGAACGGATAGTTGTAGGGATTTGTGGAGCCAGTGGCGCGATCTTAGCTATCAAAACGATCAAAGCTTTAATCGATCAAAATATTCACGTAGAACTTGTGATGACCTTAGCTGCGAGAAAAACACTGATTCATGAAATAGGAGAACATGTGGCAACGCCAGAAAAAATGAAGGCCTATTTTGATACGGAGTCTATTTCAACGCATTCTATTCACGATATTGGGGCTAATATTGCAAGTGGTTCTTATGCAACAAAAAGCATGCTTATTGTGCCCTGTTCGATGTCTAGTGTAGCTGCAATTGCTCATGGACTTTGTGATAATTTGCTTAGGCGCGCAGCTGACGTCACACTGAAAGAAAAAAGAGCTCTTGTTGTTGTGCCAAGAGAAGCGCCTTTGAGTGAAATTCACTTAGAAAATTTATTAAAACTTGCACGCTTGGGCGCGACGATCATTCCTCCCATGCCTGCTTGGTACCATCATCCACAAACACTTGATGATATGGAAGATCGTATCGTAGGGCGTATCCTAGATGCTTTAAAAGTGGAAAATTCTTTGAAAGTTGAGTGGCAAGGCATTAAATAAAAGAGAAACCTCTTATCCAGAAGTTTCTCTTTTTTTTAATACACTAGGCGCTCAATGCATCCGTTTTTCTAGGGGATTCTTGTTTAAACAAAGAAAATTCAATTTCATTGCGCAAGCGAAATATTCCTAGAAGATTGATGCATAGCAGCAAACATCCAGAAAGCGACATAATCAATAATGCCTTTGATTGATCAAAAAATGAAAACAGTAGAAGAAAAGCTACAGAAAATATTAAATATGTTTTTTCTCCATGTTTTTGATGCAAAAAACGTGCACACTTAAATCCTACAAATAGGTAGGAAATCAAGGTTGAATAAATTAATACAAACAAGAGTAGGGGCATAAAGAAAGATTGATAGGGAAAATAAAGAGATAAAACAGTTTGAATAACCAAAAAAGAATCGATAGCAGGATTTGCTTTCCAAAGACCAGTGCATAAGACAGCAAGCAAAGTAAGAGTGCAAATGACACTATCAATCCATACTCCTAACATTGAAAGTCGAGCCTGGTGTATGATTTGTGAAGCAGAAGTTTCGCTTTGAATGATAGAATCATAGCCAATTCCAATGTCAGCCGAATAGACTGAACGTGAAATACCCTGCCTCAGAGCTAACATCAATGTACTTCCGGTAAATCCACCAACAGCGGCATGGTTTGTGAAGGCCATCTTAAACACTTCGCCTAAAACGGTGGGTAATTCTGTAAGATGGTGCCCTACCACCCATAAGCACATGAATAGGTAACATAAAGTGAAAAAGGGCATTAATAAAGAACAAATTTTTCCAACCCGTTTGATACCTCCTATTGCAGCGAAAAAAATTAAGAAAAGCAATCCGAAAACAACGAGGAGATGATTTAGATTCCAGTTTACAGAAATGCTGTGTGTTAAAACAGAAAACTGATAAACTTCAGCCCCATAAATGCAAAGTAACACGCTTGCGATGATACTCACGTAGCGCGTATTAAAAGCCTTTTTTAAGAAATAGATAGCTCCACCATCATATCCTCCTTGATCATTAGAAACCCGGTATTTCAATCCTAAAAAAACCTCAGAATACTTGATCAAGGCTCCTAAAAAAGTAGCTACCCAAACCCAAAAAATAGCTCCAGGTCCACCAATTTGAAGAGCAGTGACTATTCCAACAATGTTTCCCACACCTACCATTCCTCCAACGGATGCAAAGAACACTTTTAAAGGATGGGTGCCTTGTTTTGATAATGAGCGACTTGTGAGAAAATAAAAGAAAGTTTTAATGACCGATGGGAGGGAACGCAGTTGAAAGACGCCCGTTTTAATCGTAAAATATAATCCTAGTAACATAATTAATGAAAATCCGATATAACTCCAAAAAAAGTCATCTACGGACGATAAAAATGAAAAACATAACTCAAACATGATATAACTCCATAAAGTGTTAAATTAAAAAATTTCAAAAGCAAATGAGATGAAAATCCATCTAATTTGCACACAAAACAAACAAATAATTTTCTTATAAAATAAAAATGACTGTTACTTTCGCTTAGTAACGGAAGAAGGCTTTCGCTTCAAAAGCTTAGAAAAAGAAGAGATGAAGAGGGAATCTTCAGATGAACAAATAAAAGAGCAAAGAGTGCTCGACCTAAAATCGGATTGTGATAAATCCATTTCTTGAAAGATCATATTTTTCTCCTTGTATATGATGTATTTAACAACACTTTCTCTTTCACCTGGTGGAAAGATGGAGTGTTTTAAAGCATTATAATGAGCAAAGCATTAAATGCAATTTTAAATTTCACATACATTGTTAATATTTTTTCTAAAGAGTTCTTGATGTTTTTGCTTTTTTCTTGCTATTTCAGTATTAATTTTATAAAATCTTTTTTTTAAGAAACAGGAGAAAGTAAAATGGCAAGCCCTATCAAACCCAAAATACCTGGAAGCATTTCTCCTTCACCTTTGTTCGAGGGTGCTCTTCAGGCACTGATAGAAATTTTCAATGTTGTCGTCTCAGATGACAATGCCTACTCTCAAGAACAGCAGTGTTTTGACGCCGCTTTAAGAGCTTGTGAAGATAGAGATTGGAAAAAAATAGAAGAAACTAAAACATCCCTTTCCAAAATCAGAGATGTTCTTGGACGCGATCTTTTTTCAGCTTGTATTGATCAAGGATTAACGCCTGCCATCTCTTATATGATAAAACGGCACATAGCTGAAGCTTTTTGTGGTAGAGAACTGAAAGGCACCTTGCATAGAGCTGTACAAAATGGTGATCTAGATGCAATAGGCGTTCTTTTTGGTTATGTATCCCCAAATGATTTCGATGAACAACAAAGAACGCCTTTACACGTGGCCATTCTTTTTAATCAAGAAGAGGTAGTTAGAGCTTTTCTAAAAAATGGTGTGTCAACAACTATAATTTGCCCTTACCCTAGTATAGAATCACCTTTTCTCCTCTCCCCATTAGCTTTGGCTGTTGCCATTGGAAGTAATCCAGTAATTGATCTTCTAATTGAAGAAGGAGTAAAACCGGATCACAACATCAAACATCTTGGAAATCTTCTACATGTGGCTATTCATTTTGGACAAACTTCGACTCTAGGGCATCTTTTAGACCAACATTTTGATCTAATGGTGGTTGCTTTAGAAGCCCGTAATGATGATGATTTATCTCCTCTTAGTTATGCAGCAATGAAGGGAGACATGGAAGCTATAGCTGTTTTACATAAAAAAGGAGCTGTGCTTGATGCTCAAAATTGTGAAGGAAAAACCCCTATGCATTATGCAGCAATAGAGGATGAGGTAGATAGTATTAATCTTTTAGTTTATTTGGGGGCTGATTTTAACATCATGGACCAAAAGGGCAAATATCCCGTTAGATATACTAAAGGAACCACAAAAAACTTAATGAACACGTTAATGCGACAACAAAAATTTTTAAGTAAAAAACCTCCTAATTTTGTTTATCGACCTCCAGAAATCATTGTTTTTCAAGGGGGAGGACCTAAAGGGATTGCTTACGTAGGAGTACTTGAACAGTTAGAAGAACGTGATTTGCTCAAAGACCTTAAAAGAGTTGCGGGGAGTTCTGCAGGAGCAATTACCGCAATGCTTTTAGCTTTAGGATACAAGTCTTCAGAAATCCAAGAACTTTTAACAAAGACCCCACTGACCTCTTTTTTAGACAACCCAGACCCAAAACAAAGTGAAAAACATTTAATCAACACATTCAAAAGCATAGGATTGACCCCTGCTTTTTTACTCAATCCAAAGAAACTGTACGATACGATGAAACTTTTCCACACAGTATCTCGAAAACAAGGGATATGCCAAGGAGAATTTGCAAGAGAGTGGTTTGAGACTCAAATAAAAGCCAAAACTGGAATCGAATATTGTACTTTTGGAGAATTGAATCAAAAGATTCAAGAAGGTCATCCTTTTAAACACTTACATGTCTTTGGAACACGAGTAGGTCAAAGCCGAGAGATTGTGCACTTGAGTTCTGAGGATCCCAAATGTAAAGACTATATTATCTCCGATGCTCTTGTTATTTCGATGTCCATTCCTATTGTTTTTATTCCTCATTGCATCTGGATAAAAAGAGACGATGGAGTACGTATAGAACGTCCTGATTTAGGCTCTTTTTTGGATGGAGGGATGCTTGCTAATTTACCTATCAAAATCTTTGATTGTAGAGGTTTTATTAGACAAGGCTTACCTGAAGGAGAGCAAGCGTACATGGAGTTTAACCGTAGGGTTCTTGGGTTTTCTCTCGATTCTCCGGAAGATAAAACAACTTTAGATCCAAAAGTTACAAAGACAAAGGACATGTTCAAAAGTTTGGTGCTGACCTACTACAAAGCACAAACCCTTATTGGCAAAAGTGACTATGACCGACATCGGGTTGTTCCTATTAGCAATCAGGGTATTGGGTTAATGGATTTTGATCTCTCTGAAAAAGAACAAACAAGTCTCATAAATTCCGGAAGAGCTGCAGTCGAGACCTTTTTGCAAAAAAATGCCACAAAAAGCTCATCTGTGTTTATTCGCCCAGAAGAGGCAAGAAAAACAGGCTCTGTTTTTTATATTGAAGAGATTCATCCGGATTTTTTTGGACGTGAGCAAGATTGTGACCTTATTCAAAAAGCATTTGCTTCACAAAAACGTGATACCCCAACAACGACATACTTATTGTACGGCGAGTCTGGTGTAGGAAAAACAGAGCTTGCAGTTGCTTTTGCTCATAAATATAAGCCTGAATTTTCCTTATGTTATCGTCTTCGCTGTGAAACTATTGAATCTTTGGATAGGAGTTATAGAGACCTTGCGGAAAACCTTAATTTAACTGTAGATGGAGAGTTTTTTGAAGGTGTCAGACGCAGGGTTTTTCATCGTTTACAAAATCATTCTTTTGAAAGACCCTGGCTTTTGATTTATGATAATGTCGTTGGTCCTCTACCTACACCTACATCAGGAGGCTGTGTCCTGATGACTGCCAATGATCCGAAAGTAGTCACAACTGCACACACGCATGAACTTTGTCGCTTTACCGAAGAAGATGCCGTCAATTTTTTAAGACACAAAACACGGCTTGTAGATGATGAAAATATGAGAGCTTTTTGCTCTGTTTACCGTGAACTTGAAGGCCTACCTCTTCTGATAGGTTTTGCAGCGACTAAAATTCAAGAAATGGGAAGAGCTTCGCTGTTTGTAAAAGACTATCAAGACAAAAAAGATCTGCTTAAACTCACATCAACTCGTTATTCAGTTCCTTTAGAAGTGACTTGGAATATGCGCTTAGAGACCTTGCAAAAAGAAACACCTTTAGCTTATGAATGGATTAATCTTTGTGCTTATTTACATGCTGAAGAAGTGCCAAAAAAATGGATCGATCAATGGCTAAAAGATCAAGGTGTAGAAGTTGTAAAAGCCCCTCAATTAGGTTGGGAACTTTTACAATCCCTAATTAAACTTCGTTTGATTCGTTTTGATCGCAATACTCAAATGTGCTCTATGCACCGACTTTTGCAACAGCTTGTTTTAGAGCATGTGGGGCATTCTGAAGAAAGAGTTTCTTATCAAAACAGAACACTTCTTTTATTAGAGAAGATGATTCAAAGTTTTGATGTTAATAAAGTAGACACTTGGGAACAGGGAAAATTATGGGTACCACATGTAGTCGCATTTATTGAAAACCATCCATTAGAAGACCTGGATCAAGAATCTATTGCTAATGTTTATGTCAAGATAGGAAAAGTGAAAAATTTAATGGCAGAATATAAATTTGCATTAGAATATCATGAAAAAGCTTTAAAAATGTATCAAGCACTCTATTTAGATAAAGACCATCCAGATGTAGCCGACTCTTTAAATAGTGTAGGTGGAGCTTATTACACACTTGGGGATGCAAAAAAAGGACTAGAGTATGAAGAAAAAGCTTTAAAAATGAGACAAGCACTCTATTTAGATAAAGACCATCCATCAGTGGCTGAATCTTTAAATAGTGTAGGTGTAGCTTATCACACACTTGGGGATGCAAAAAAAGAACTAGAGTATTTTGAAAAAGCTTTAAAAATGAGACAAGCACTCTATTTAGATAAAGACCATCCATCAGTGGCTGAATCTTTAAATAGTGTAGGTGTAGCTTATCACACACTTGGGGATGCAAAAAAAGGACTAGAGTATAAAGAAAAAGCTTTAAAAATGTATCAAGCACTCTATTTAGATAAAGACCATCCAGATGTAGCCTGGTCTTTAAATAGTGTAGGTGGAGCTTATCACACACTTGGGGATGCAAAAAAAGGACTAGAGTATTTTGAAAAAGCTTTAAAAATGAGACAAGCACTCTATTTAGATAAAGACCATCCAGATGTAGCCTGGTCTTTAAATAGTGT
>JAAKFQ010000050.1 GCA_011064725.1 Chlamydiota bacterium
GCCCATGGCGGTGTTGATAAAGCGCGTGGTGATGAATGGCCCAAGTGCGCCACAACTTTCGAAGCAACAGATTTGAAAAAACACAAAACCAAAGTGACCAAAGCTCCCCTCACATTGAAAGAAACGGAGCACTGGTTTTTGCGCTGCGATCTACTTAAAGAAAAGCTTAAAGCGTTTTTAAAAACCAAGGATTGGAAACCCAACGTGGTCAACTTTGTCAAAAACTACATCGATGAGCTCAAACCAAGATCCATCACACGCGATTTAGAATGGGGCGTACCCATTCCCCTTCCCGATGCAGAAGGCAAAGTCTTTTACGTCTGGTTTGATGCGCCGATTGGCTATATTTCTGCTTCCAAAGAGTGGGCCGAAAATATTAAAGATCCCGATGCTTGGAAAAATTATTGGCTTGATCAAGACACCAAACTCATCAACTTCATCGGTAAAGATAATATCCAGTTCCACGCAATTTTTTTCCCTGCGATGATTTTGGGCCAAAACACACCCTACAAGCTTGTAGACGATCTGCCTGCTAATGAGTTTTTAAACTTAGAGGGCAAACAATTTAGCAAATCCGAGGGCTGGTTTGTCGATCTCAAAGACTTGCTTAAAGATTTTTCTAAAGATCAAATCCGTTATTATTTAGCTTCCATCAGTCCAGAAAACCAAGATAGCGAATTTACATTCAAAGATTTTCAAAACGCATGCAACAATGACCTTGTGGGAAAGATTGGCAATCTAGCTAACCGCACGCTTGTTTTTTGCCAAAACAATGCCACTGGCCATGTTCCCCTATTTGAAATGGACACCCACGATAACGAATTTTTAGATAATGCAAGAGCGCTCACAGAAGAGATCAAAACCTGTTATTCCAACTACCACGTTAGAAAAGCGACCGAAAAAATCATTGAACTTGCCCAACTGGCAAACCAATACTTTGATCACAAAAAACCCTGGCAAGATGCCAAAGAGCCTGAAACAACAGCTCGTATGCTCACCACAATCTACTGCTGTTTAGAAACGCTCAAAATGCTCTCTGTAGTTCTTTTTCCACTCATACCAGCCTCTGCACAAAACCTCTGGCAGCTTTTGGGTTTTTCTTCTCCTTTAGAAGAGCATTTGTGGGAAGATGCCATCTCAACACCTTTAAAAATTTCTCAAGATTTACCCAAGCCCCACGTGCTCTTTCAAAAAATCGAAGATAGCACTATCGAAAAACATAAGCTCAAGCTCAAACTATAGCGTCCACACTTTCCCTGAGCAGATCTAATAAGCCTGTGTAGCGCTGTTTGACCTCATCATTTTTGATCGCTACAGCAAGCGCTTTTTTTGTCCCAATTAACACAAGCATCTTTTTTGCACGCGTCATTCCTGTATAGATGAGATTGCGATTTAACAACATAAAGTGGGACATGTGCACAGGAATCACCACGCAAGGCGCTTCACTTCCCTGATACTTGTGTATGGATACAGCATAAGCCAAACTCAAATCGAGCATGTCTTTAGATTCATACAAGACTTTTTTGCCATCAAAATTGATGACAAGTTCTTTTAGGTGCGCTTCAACTTCCTCTATAATTCCCACTTCTCCATTAAACACGTTAAGGTCATAGTTGTTGCGCATCTGAATCACTTTGTCTTTTTCAAAAAAGCGCCTATTTCCAAAATCTAAATAGGCTCTTTTTTCTTTTTGGAAATGCTGTTGCAACAATTGGTTTAAATTCTCTGTTCCAAGCCCCCCACGTTTCATCGGGGACAAGATTTGCACATCCACTGAAGGATCAAACCCATATTTTTGATACAAACGCTCTGGCAACTCAATGATCTCTTTTTGGATTTCTTCTGGGTCTTCTTTTTCAATAAAGAAAAAATCTCCATCCTCTTTGGGAATAAGATTAGGGAAAATGCCACTATTTACGCGGTGCGCATTAGTAATGATCATCGATTTTTTTGCTTGGCGAAAAATTTTATCCAAACAGATCACAGCAACTCTTTCAGAAGCGATCAAATCTTTTAGGCAATTTCCAGGACCCACACTTGGCAACTGATCCACATCGCCCACAAAAATCACAATCGTTGAGGATTTCACTGCTAACAGCAACCCAAAAAGTAAAGATGTATCGATCATGCTCGCTTCATCCACAATCAAAACATCACACTTTAATGGATGTGCTTGGTTTCTCTTAAAACCTTTTTTCTTAAAATCCCATTCTAAAAGCGAATGGATGGTTGTCGCCCTTTTGCGTGTCAAATAGCTCAAACGCTTGGCTGCTTTTCCCGTAGGTGCGGCTAAACAAATATGTCGTGTGAGTTTTTCAAACACTTTTAACATCGCATTCACAATGGTGGTTTTTCCTGTCCCAGGTCCCCCTGTAATGATCAGCATCTTATTTGAAAAGGCAGCTTCAATAGCTTTTTTCTGATTTTGAGCAAAATTAAATGAAAGCTGCTCTTCTGCCCAAAAAAGCGCTTTTTTGGCATCAAACGCTCGCAGAAACGATTTTTCCACACAAATAGCCACCACTCTTTCTAAAATACCTATTTCTGCAAAAAACAAATTCTTAGAAAAAACAAATCCCCGCTTTTCAATCAAGCTATGCGCGTCTAAAAGCACTTGCAAAGCCTCTTCGACAAGAGCGCCATCCACATCCAGCTTTTCTTTGACCTCTTCAATTAAAAGCACATTTGGAAAACAGGTATGTCCCTGAGTCATCTTTTCCAAAAGGACAAACTCGATGCCTGCCTGAATGCGTTTTGCGTCATTTTTTAAAATCCCAAAATTCTTTGCAATTTCATCCGCTTTTAAAAACCCAATGCCAAAAATGTCTTTGGCAAGCAAATAGGGATTATCTTCTAAAATTTCAATCGTACGATTGCCATACATGCGAAAGATTTTTTGTGCATACGTTTGCGAGATATTATGCTTGGCTAAAAAAAGCATCACGTGGCGAATCTCTTTTTGTTCTTGCCAATACTTGGCAATCAGCTCAATGCGTTTTTTCCCAATGCCCTCCACTCCCAAAAGACGCGTGGGATCCAGGTCAATGACTTCCAGAGTTTTTTCTTTAAACACGTTGACAATGCGCAGAGCCAATTCTTTTCCAATGCCCTTAATCAATCCCGATTCTAAATATTTTTGAATCGCCCATACCTCTTCCGGCTCAAGAAATTGAAACTCCTTAACCACAAACTGCGACCCATGCTGTTTATGCTGCTCATACTCTCCTTCAAGCTCTACTTGTTCTCCGACTTTAAGTGCCGGAATCTGCCCTGTGATCGTGATTTTGCTCCCAGTCTTCACACAAAGCCTTGCCACAACAAATCCATTGTCCTCATTCTGATAGGTGATATGATCGATAATTCCACTAAGTTTCATTGCAAAAAAAATCCTCTACGTCTTACCATGGTACAAATTTTAAACTTAATTAACAAATAGGAGAAAAATATGAACCACATTACACGCAATGTTTTATCTGGCGCAACTGTGGGTGCTTTAAGTGGATTAACACCTTACAAATTGGATAAAAATATTATTTATAGTGTAGCTATCTGGCGCTTGTTTTGGTCTTTTAAAAGGGTGTGTTGAAGCAGTGGCTGCAATCCTAACACGTGGTATAGCCCCTAAGCAGTGTCTAACTCTTTCCACATGTGCAACGATTGTTTTAATTCCAGAAATTGCAAGCCGCATACAAACGAACAATTGGCTTTCTCCAAATATTTCTTATGGAAAAAGTGTGGGATTTGTTGCGCTTGTAGAAATAGGCAATCTTCTTTTGAAAGACAAGCCAAGATCGCGCGGATATGCAGGAATGTAGCATAAAAAATTTAATAACACTCTAACACAAAATAAGAAGTAATCTATTTTGTGATGTAGGTAAAATTTTTAATATTTTATTTATCAAACCTTATAAAAAAAATTTTAATTTTAAAAATAGTTGCTTAAAAAATACGTAAAAGTGCAAAATTGAGCCTTTAAAACAATTTTACGGAGGAAATTATGGCTTCATCACAACAACCAGGTTTTAACTTTAGACCATTGGTAAACGCAGCAGCAACAGCAGCTGTCTCTTTTGCAGTATCTCATTATGCAGGCATTAACATTTCTAGCAATCCATGGAAAAATGGCGTCGCCATTTTAGGTGCAGGAGCAGCGTACTCATTGGCAAGTGACTGGGGTTTGGATCGAATAGCAGCTCCACTTGCAGCGATTGGATTGACACAACTTAGTCGCATGAATTCTAACCTTACAAATCTAAAATCTGGTCAAGCTATGTTGGCTGCATTAATCATGGCCGGCACAAATAGTGTTACATCCTTTGTCCTTGGAGAAAAAACTTCACCAGCACCTGGTGCTCCTCTAACCTCATTTCAAGCACAAACAGAAGCTCAAAAAAACCATTTGACCGTTTTTGCAACGAGCGAAACTGATGGCAAAGCTATTCGGTTGACAAGCGCTACAAGAGGTGATGTATTAGCTTTAGACGTAATCCAACCTGCATTAGCCGCTCTTTTAAAAGCAGTGGATTGGACTGCACATCCTATTACTTTGAATGTAACAACACTCGGCGCAGATGTAATTGCAGGTATTAAAATAGCACTTGGAATTCCTTTAGTAGTTGTTCCTGAAGTAAGCTCTCCTGATGCTATCGCAGGTCAACCAAATCCAGAAGTCTATTTAGCAGAATTATTACGAAATCCTGCAACCATTGAGAAACTTTCAGCAGATATCCAACTCGCTGTTTTACAAGCTTTATTAACACCTGACAATATCGCAAGGATTAATTGGTCAGACGTCAAATTATCTGACGAGAGCAGACGCGCAATGATGCCACTCATTCTTGGGTCTCCAAAAATATATAAAGATTTTTTCGCCATGCTTGGAAACAGATATCTTACTATTCAAGTTGACGGAGTAGATAAACCAATGCATCGTGGAACTGAATGCTCAATAGAAGATGCGAAATATCACTACGGATCAGATCGTTTTGATGATTTCTTGGCAGTCTTCCCAATGGTACATCAGCATTTTGAACAAGTACAAAAAGTGCTTGAGCCTTTCTTGACAGAGATCAGTGGCCCAGATTCAGAAACAAAAAAAGGTCCGGTCATTGAGTGGTTATTAGGTTCTCATATAGGCGGAGATCTACACACAACTGTTCTTGAAAGAGTAAACGGTCTTAATATGCTAACTGAAGCACTTAAAAAAGTTACAATAGACAACAGGGACGGATTTATCGCTGCAATTTTAAGAACATTTTTTGAGTTGCAGAGAAAACCAGGAGATGCTCCTAAACAAACAGTTAAACAGTTAGCTGAAGCTATTATTGCAAGAGTTGGTAAAGGTGAAGGAAAAGAAACACAAGAAGCAGTTGCTGGAATTCTAGTGGATGCTCTTAAACAACTCTATCCAGATGCTGCTATTCTTTTGACTACAGATCAAAAAGCAGCATATGCAGCACTAGTTCTAGAAACTGCTAAAGATAATGCAATAGGACAAGAAATTATAAAAAGAGCAAGCTTCTCAGCTGAATGGCTCATAACGACTGCACAGAGAAAAGTTGGTGGAACAGTTGTCAACTTTTTAACATTTGTGCTTAAACAACTAGGGCTTGACTTTGAAACTATCAAACAAGCTGCAACAGAGGCTGGAGTTAAAATTCCTGCAGCACCAGCAGCATCTGCTCCTGTTGATAAAGCCGCAGTACTGCGTGCGTTATCAGTAGGTGGCTCTTTGGAAGGTCAAATAGGTGATGTTCTTGAGGACATGAGTCCAGATGCATTTGCTTCTATACAACTCTCTGAAAAGAAAAGAGCTAGTCTCTTACAACACTTGAACAATAGAGATTCTAGTTTAAAAGTATAAAAAACCGTTCTTTTTATTGATAAAAAGCTGCAAACTTAAATGTTTGCAGCTTTTTTTTTGTTTGACAGCTCTTATCTCCTTGTTTATAGAAAAAAGTATGTTGATGATCACTGTGTTTACGCTCTATTTAGTTGCCATGCTCTTTATTTTTGCAAAAAAATATAGATTAGCTTGGATCTTCACTGTTCTTGGAATTGTCTTTGCCATCTATCTATTTAACTTCCATGCCACCGATGTGATCAACATAAGGCTTTGAAATGAGAGAATATGTAAGCCATCTGTTTTCTACCCTTTTGGTCATCATTTTAAGCGGTGTCATTACAGCCGCCTTTGGCTATCAACTCATTGTCGGACAAGACCCCTGCCCTCTTTGCTTCTTGCAACGCGTCGGCATGATTGGGGTCACTATAGGTCAGTTGTTCAATTTTCGCTTTGGGATCAAAATGTCCCACCATGCTATTTCCCTGTTTTACTGCCTATTTGGGGGCGCTGTAGCGCTAAGACAGATCTGCTTGCACATCTGCCCTGGATTTCCCTCTTTCGGCATGCCTATTTTGGGCCTGAGTCTTTACACCTGGTCCTTCCTTGTCTTTGTCTGCTCTTTGATCGTTATCGGCATTTTGATGCTTTTATATGATCCTAAATGGGACTCCCTTGCATTTAAAAAACTCAGAAAATTGAAGATTTTTGCCTCTGTTTATATCTTCGTGATCGTTGTGGCAGATATTATCACAGCAGCGTATGTTTGCGGCTTTGGCATCTGCCCTGACAATTAAAATTGAAAATTAAATATCTACATGTTAGCTTGGTTCCCAAAAAAGGAATTGACATGTCAAAAATTTTAAAGTCTTTGTTTTTAGTTGTCAGTTTTGTTTGGATTTCTGGATTTGCTACATTTTCAGATAGACAAGATCGAGCTATTGAAACCCAATGGAACGACTTAGAAACATTGGCAAAGTGCAAGCCTCTATTTGTGGAAGCTTTTTCGCATATTTACCAATATATCCCTCTTGAGATTTTAGGCATCCAGGACTTAAATATATTTTTAGAAACTGCCTTTGATGATGACTTTCAAGAAATGGGCGTGAATGAAAACTTCGAAGTGATCACTGCGACACATAAGGGCCTTCCTGTAGCCTTTTTAACCATCGATAAGACAAATTACCCAAATGAGATCTATTTATCCCAACAAGCCACTCAATTTGACTACCAGAGAAATGGGATTGGTTTTGAGCTTGTAAACTTGGCAAAAGAGCACTATCCAGAAACTCAAAAATTTGTGGTCATTACCCGAATTATCAATAGTGGCTCTATGGCCTTTTTCCAAAAATCAGGGTTTACATACTCCCCTTATATGCACCCTAGATATAACCCCAATAAATACATTGGATTTAAGATAGAGGATTAATTCTCAAGAGGTTAAGTTTGGGATTTTTATTGACTACAATCTATTAAATTGGTATACTACGTTTTCGGTTGATGTATTTTTAAGTTATTTAAAATAGTAATAATCATATTTTTTAGGAGTTGATATGGGTTCAGATTGTACCGTTGTTGATAAAGGCATTATTGCCATCGCTGCAGAAGCTTATAGCACAGAGAGCCACCTTCGTGAGCTCGATATCAAGCTTGAGGGATTAGCAAATCGAGTTTGTAATTTTGCAAAATCATGGATACGTGAAATCCACTACGGCGTGACAACTGGCATTGTTACCATGACGGAACGTCTGTATGGAGCTCCTATTGAATATGTGATTCCAAGTTCAGAAAACAACCAATGGAAGCCCGGAAACAAAGGCCTGTATGTAGCCATTCATGGCCTCAATGGGCGTCCGAATGTCTGGCGCGATCAACTATCATTACTACGCGAACAGCAATCTGAGTTTGAAATCCGATTACCCCATGTTCCAAGGAAAGGAAATTGTTCTTTGGAAGAGGCTGTAGGGCCCATTGAGGCCATGATTCGTGACTACATTGAGAAGCATCCAGGACAACCGGTCTGTTTGATGGGGGTTTCCAATGGCGCACGGATTGTAGCTGAATTAGAGGTTCGCCTGAGAGATACCAAGACTCCTATCAAAGTGTCTAGCGTTGCTGGAGCAATTTCAGGAACTAAACAAATAAATTTAATGCAGAGGTTCGGTTTAGCCACAAAGATATACACTAGTGCTCTTGTCAATGAGATGCTTTATCAAAGTGAGGCAGCCCAAAAATTATTGCGTCGTATGCAAGCTGCTTTGCCAGAGGGTGTTGAAAGAGCATACGATTTTTATTCCTCTCCCAACGATTTTCAAATTAGCCCATATACGGGCTCACTACCTGTTCTAAACCAGGAAAATGTTAGGTATTTTTTAGCACCTGGAGAAAATCATAATAGCATTGTCTCCAGAATTTCAGTCATCCAGGTAAAACATTGCGTCGATTGGATGCAAGAACATGTCATAAAACTGTGACATAGGCCCCAAAGCTTGTAAAATCGGCAATAGCTCGCTACCCAGTAGCTCAGATTTGCCCTCCCCAAATTATCAATTGGTTTTTTAAATTTTAAGCACTTTATTTTAAGCTACTTAAATACTTAATATAAATATTTATTAACTTTTTTTAAAGAATTTGTTATAATATAATTATATTTTTTATTAAGGAGGTAATAAAGTGATAGAAAATTTAAGAAACAATACTTTTAATTTAGGTTTACTTAGTACAAATTCTGAACAAGTCCTAGCGGCACATGAGCAAGTTAATAAAGCAATTAGAAGCCACAAACCTACACTCACTGGAGCTATTCAATACCTGCCTGTGGTACAAAACGCCGTAGGTGTTGCAAGATTTTTCTTTGGGCTTATGGAAATGGGATATGGAGCTGTCAATCTATGTCGCAAAGATAGGGAAGAAGACAGCCCTGGAGGAAGGTCTACGGCTGCAAAAGTGCAATTGTATCACGGCTGGATGAATAGCTGGCGTGGAATCGACGAAGCTTTGTGCGATCCTATAATGGGACTCGCTCTTTTCTTAATCGATACTTATCGAGGAAAAAATATAATTGCTGATGACATAGGTTCTGTTAGAGATGGTCTTAGAAACCTCAGTTTAGTAGAAGTAGAATATGCGTAATTAAAAGCATAAAAAAAAGGGCAGATTTTCTGCCCTTTTTTTGTGTCTCCGGATGCTAGATTCGAACTAGCGACCAATGGATTAACAGTCCAGTGCTCTACCGCTGAGCTAATCCGGATCATATGCATCAATAGTATGTCGTGATTCTTTTTTTTTCAATAAAATTTAAGAGATGGGTTCAGGAGAAAATTCCTCTATTGAAGAGCTCTTATTGAGAAAAGGCACATTTTTCTTGAAGCCTTTAAATGTCTCTTTGAGCCCCTTGAGTCCTTTTTCGGGAATCTGTTTAAGCACATTGTCAAAAAGCTTCTGCAGGCCATACTTGATCGTGAGCTCGCGTACAACAGCGGCCACAATCAGGCGAATCAATTCGGTCAAAGAAAGCGGATCATCAGAGCCTAAATTTTGCAGGCGAATCGAAATATTGGGAAATTCTGTGATGTTTTGATTGAGACGTTTTAAGCTCAATTGTGCATTTTGCACATTCAAGTCTTGAATGACAAATTTGGCTTCTTGTTGCGTATCTTTTTTATTCACATCTTTTGACTCATCTTTCATATGATCTAAAATTTCAGACCAGTTGCTTTTAGTTCCTGAGCTATTGTAGAGATTGATATTCACTTTGATGTTAGAAATGAAGATTTCTCGAATTTGACGTGTGTTTCTTAAAAGATCTAAAATGCCTGCTTGAATACGTAAATATTCCATCGAAAAGGCTTCTTCAAAGACGGAGTCTGAAGGTGTTAAGATTTTTAGGCCATAGACTTCAATGCGATTTTGGCTAAATTCGATGGATGTGATTTCTACAGGTGTTTTGAGTTGTCTTGATAATACAAAGGATAAAAACTTGGCTTTAAGAGTAAAGAGCACCGCAAATAAAATCAGCGCAACACCAATCACACTAAAAATAAAGATAAGTAATTTGCGCATGGTAACACCTCAAAAAAAAACAGCATCCAAACCTCAGGATGCTGTTTTCTGCTTTTTTTGCAAGTGTTTTGAAAGGATTAATAATCCATGCCAGGTTGTGGCATCATTCCAGCTGGTTGAGGCTTGTCTTCTTTTTCCTCTGCAACCATCACTTCTGTTGTGAGCAAGAGCCCTGCAACAGAGGCGGCGTTTTGAATCGCTAAACGCACCACTTTAGTAGGATCGATGATCCCCGCTTTTAAAAGATCAGTGTACACATCCCTGAGCGCATCATAACCATCAAAGTCTTTTTTCGCTTTGACGCTTTCTACAACAATGGCGCCTTCTTTTCCTGCATTTTCTGCAATCTGTCTTAAAGGATAGCAGACCGCTTTTAGGATGATTTCACCACCCACTTTTTCATCACCTTGAAGTTTTTTGATAAGTTGTTCAATTGCAGGAAGCGTACGAATCAATGCAGTACCGCCACCAGGAACAATCCCTTCTTCAATCGCCGCTTTTGTCGCATAATATGCATCATCCACGCGATCTTTTTTCTCTTTCATCTCGATTTCTGTCGCTGCACCCACATAGATCATAGCAACACCACTAGTGAGTTTTGCTAAACGCTCTTGCAGTTTTTCACGATCGTAATCGGATGTAGATTCTTCAATTTGCTGACGAATCAAGCCGCAACGTTCTTCGATTTTGACCTTTTCTCCCATGCCTTCGATAAGAGTGGTTTCGTCTTTTTTCACCACAGCTTTTTTCACTTGTCCAAGCATGTCGATGGTCACATTTTCCAGCTTTAAGCCTAGATCTTCTGCGACAAATTGCCCGCCTGTAAGCGCTGCAATATCTTCTAAAATCGCTTTTCTGCGCTCGCCAAAGCCAGGAGCTTTAATCGCACAGACTTTCAAGCCAGCTCTTAAACGGTTCACAACAAGTGTGGCTAGAGCATCCCCTTCCACATCTTCTGCAATGATCAAAAGTGGACGAGAACTTTCTGCAACCGCTTGTAAAAGAGGAAGAAAATCTTTCATGTTAGAGATTTTCTTTTCGTAAATGAGCACAAAAGCATTTTCTAATATAGCTTCTTGATGCTCTGCATCAGTCATGAAATAAGAAGAGAGATAGCCTCTGTCAAAATTCATTC
>JAAKFQ010000051.1 GCA_011064725.1 Chlamydiota bacterium
AGTCTGAAGAGGTAGTCTTTGAGCATATCCTTATTAGGAAAAGAAATGCCGTAAATGCGTGTGAGCATTTCGTTTTCAGATTTTCCTCTCCAATAAGCTCCCGAAACCTTTAACAATTTAAACGCTTTGATTTTGCCTAAATTGTAAAGATGAGGACCACGACAAAGATCGAAAAATTCGCCCTGGCGGTAAGCTGTAAGAGATTCTCCATCTGGAATTTCTTGAATGATTTCTTTTTTATATGGGTTGCCTTTAAATGCATCGATGGCTTCCTTTTTAGAAGCAAACACAAGTTTTTCAGATTTAAAATTTTCTTTCAAAACTGCTTTGATCTCTTTTTCAATTTTTGGAAAATCTTCAATCGAGATGTGCAAGTTGGCAAAATCGTAATAAAATCCTTCTTCGATAGGAGGGCCAATGGTGGGTGTGGCATCTGGAAAGAGACGCAATATGGCTTGTGCAAGCACGTGGGCAGAAGTGTGCCAGAAGATTTTTTTCCCCATCGGATCATCAAAGGATAAAACTTCAACGTGGTCTTGATCTTGTAATACATAGGAAAAATCTTTCAATTCGCCATTGACAAAAATACCCAAACCTACGTGAGGTTCCGTAAGGTTTAACTGTTTGACAATTTCGATAAGAGGCGTGTTTTTTTCTATTTTTAATTCAGAATCTTTAAAAAAAAGCTTAATCATGTCACCTTGAAGGAAAGTTTTAAATGGTTTTACACTACCGCGTATTATGGCAGAGCCTAAGGTTTTAATCAATTTTCTTAATGGAGTTTATTTTCAAACAAACCCACACAAGCTTTTGGCACTGTTTCAGAAAAGCTATCGTAAAGATTTACCTATCTTCAAAGAACATAAAGAATTTTGGAAATTTCTAGAAAAAAGCCAAGATGCTTTTGAAACGGAACATTTTTTAGACGCCAGCTTACTACGCAATAGCGAACTTTCCTTATTTTTAGCCAACGCTTTGATTACAGAAGAAGGAAAGCTAGATCAAGAGTTTTTGAAAACAAGTTTGGAGTTTTTTGAAAACAAGCGTTTTTTTATTGCCAATAGCTTTTGGTATTCTGCGCCTAGAATGGAATGGCTATTTCAAGCGCTGCAAATGTTGCAAGAACCAGACATTCAAAATCAGATTAAAAAAATTCATAGACCTGTGCAAAATGCCAATCTTGACAATATGATTCGAGCGACACTGCATCTATCAAAAGAACACCCCTTAACAGATGCACTAGCAAAAAGAGCTGCTATTGCTGCTTTTCTTTGTGATTTAAGACAGCACATAGGATCCTGTTTTGCCACAGCACCTTGTCTTTTAATTCGAAAGTTTCGAGCCGATTTTTTCTTTTCCGATGTTTTTGATTTGATGACTAAAGGATCTATTCGGCGTGTGATTGAGGGCAAAATCTTTGATTTACCTATAGCTTCGTCTTTTGGAAAAGGAGATAGCGAAAAAACATTTACTTTGGATCCTGTGCTGTATCCGAAAAAAGCGCTCTATTTTTTCATCATGTTGTTAGAAAAGGTGGACTATTTTCAAGAAAGAACTTTTTTGGAAAAGTTTTTTGTTGTTAAGGGCCAATTTTATCGATGGATGCACACATTTGAAAACAAAGCTGTGCATTTAAAAATGCTTTTACAAGACTTTTTTTTAAACATTTACAACCTCAAGATGGAAGAGGTGGAAAAGTTTCGACATATGCAAAAAGAGTTGGATGCAAAAGACACGTTTATTACAGCAAAATTTCCAAATGCAAACGTAGCAAAAGCAGAGAGTCAATATCAAAGAGCGCTATTGATTTTAAAATCCATCACATCAAATGCGCTTTTAAAGACATGGGAATACACGATTGCATCTATGAGTGATGTCAAATTAGACATGACGCATTGGAACAGTTTTGCCGCGTTAGGATTGGATTCTGGCCAACAAGGGGGCATTGGAGAAAATGTCTTAGCTACGGCAAAAGATATTGCTGCAAATTACGAAAAAGAGATTAAAGTCTATCAAGATCAGATCGAACAAACATCGGATTATTTACAAGCATTAAATATTCGCGCAAGAAGTGCTACGCCAGAGCAGTTTCAAAATTTAAAACAGCATGCACTATCCCAAGAAGCACAACTCTCTAGGCAAATTGCCGAACGAGATGATTTAGTCAATAAAATCAACGCTCTTTCAAACAAACTTCAGCTATTTTGTGATAAAATCATGGAATTTTATACCACCTATTTTCAAGAAGTCTACGATCCTGAAATCGAAACAAGCTCTTTTTTTGATGATAGCCCTGCAGGATTTCGACTTGTGTATAAACATGGAAGAGAAGACCCTAATCTATGGTCATTTATTTTTAATGATGACGATTATGTAAAAATGTTGACCATTTTTTTCCATCTAATGCAGTCGCAATTTTTGCAATTAGAAGAATTAAAACCCCTCAGTGATGAAGAAATCACAAAATTCTTTTCTGGAATTTTTCTGCATGTTCAATCAGATGTGTTTATCAAAAGTGCATATGAACGCTGCTTTCAAAGGGGCAAACGCTTATTTCAGCATTTTTCCGTACCGCTGCCCAAAAATGCCTTTCGTCCCTATGTCTATTTTGCCGGTGGAACTATGGCGCAACTGACAAATGTCTATTTCAAAAGAGAAGAGACAGTGACGATTGTAGAAAAAAATGTGCAAAATACAGAAGAATTATTGGCATTTATTTTGGATACTTTTTTAGATTTGCCACTTAAAGTGAAAGAAGAGGGCAAAGTGGATCCATTTTTAGGGCTTTTAGCTTCTTGTCCAACGCATGCGTTCGTATTGCGCCCTTATTTAAAAGATATGCGAAATGCCATTCAAAGAAACGAGTATCCCTTCACCTACATTCGCGATTATATTCTTGATCCTGCGCGACTCAAACTCCAAAGCTTTACACTCACGCCTTTTGACCAAGGCATATTTTTAAGCCATCTTTTAAAGGGTATACAAAAAAAACATCCGCTCATTTCTTTTAAAATTCAAAGTTCTCATCAATCCTTGTCATGCCAAGAGTTTAAAAAATATCTTGTCAAGCAATTTAACAAGATGCATTTTCCAATATCTTTTTCAAGACAGTTTGAGGATTTAGTGGACTATGGACTCTTTAGCCACCTTCCTTTTTTTAAAGGAGAGGAAGTTGCAAAAGCATTTTTGTCGTTGTGCGACTTTGTTCAGGAGAAAGCACAGATTAAGCTCAACACGGAGCCTTTTTTTGAGCGTTTAAGATATGTTTCAGAGCATAGCATTTTAACAAAACAAGAAGTGCTTTCCTTTGTAAAAATGTGCATCATTTATTCGACACAACAAACCACATTTTCTTTTGATGTCAATGCACTATTGCAAGAAGCGTTTTTCGATAGTGGTTATGGTTTAACCAAACCTTTTATTTTTGCAGATACCAATTGGACAAGAGAGTATTTTGCCTTTGTATTGAGCCCTTCTTCTTTAAAGCTAGAACTTTGGAGAACGGATTATGCAGGGCAATTTGGCCTTCCCATGAGCATTTGGAATCCACTTTTTACAAATGATGGGTCAGTATGGTCCATTTTCACAGAACCCTACCAATACGGTTTTTGGTAGACTGAACTTGTGTCGTAAATTCTATTTACATGAGGGCTGCAAGGCACAATCTACGTCGTCTGACTCCTCATCCAACTCTCATGGAGTTGAATTTCATCGTCATCCTTGTATCTTGCCCCTTTCGCTCCTCCTTTAAATGGAATTTACTCCACAAACTCAGTCACTAATGTTACGCATTACCTTCTATTCATAGGAGGACTGCAAGGCACAATCTACGTCGTCTAACTCTTCATCCAACTCTCATAGACTGACTTTATACATAACATCAGTAATTTTAAATTTTTCGGTTTACAAAAAGGTAAAAGGCGCAGTAGCATAGATGTAGTTTGATTAACTTCAAGGTGGAACTATGCGCACATTTTTAAAAACAACCCTTTTGGTATTGGCAACATCTATGCTTTTTGCAATAGAAGACAACCCGACAGATAACGAGCCTGGTGAAAAAGATCTTCAGTTTTTAAGAGATTGGTTTAAAGAAAAACGCGCAGTATCTATTGAGGATAAGGGGGGAGACTTGTCTCTTTCTGGTGTGGTGCGTGCAACGTACGACAATCTAAGCGCAAAACGTTGGTATCTTGATAATGGCCAGGAAGTAGGTGAACAACAATACAATAATACAGATTCAAATACAGCAGAAAACAACTTTGGAATACGCTTTGATATTTATTTTGATTATAAAACATGCAACACCTGGACACATGCAGAAGTGAAATTTGCAAATGATATGGGTACTCAAGGGGGATCAACAAGTGGTATCAACCTTGTAAAAGCCTATTTTGGTTATCGCATTTTTGAAGATGGAGCCACAATTTTTGATGTGGAAGTTGGACGGAATAAAAACTATGCTCGCTTTGATTCTAAGGTTCAATTTAACTCTTTCTTGGATGGTGTTTTGGCAAAATATGTGACGCACTTTGGAGATTTTTTAGAGTTTGACATTAGAGCTGCTGGAACGGTGGTTGATTTTGTAGAAAAACAATTTGGCTGGATTGCACAGCTTTCTTTGAACAATATTGGTGGATTTGGTCTTTATTTTCGTTACGCATTTAGTTGGTGGTTTAAACGAGGACCTACGCGTGTGTTTAATGGAGAAGGTGATGCATTAAAAAGTGTGACACTTAGCAATAATCCACAAAATAGATTCAAAATTTCACAGTTCTTGCTTGGCTATGAATTAGATCCAGAAGTTTTGCATTTTCCCGTGAACTTTTATGCAGCTATTTTGCTTAATCATTCTGCTCTAAGAGGTCATATTAACCCTTATACACGCAATTTTACTCAAGGAAACGAACCTCAAAACTTATTTGGTGGAAAAAAAGAACATATCGCTTGGTATGCAGGCTTAACAGCAGGAAAATTGGAGAAAAAAGGAGACTGGAGTGTTGAGGTGACTTACCAAGTTGTAGAAGCACAATCTGTACCAGAATGGGATATGGCAGGCATTGGCAACGGGAATCCAAACGATTTTTCGATCTATGCAGATTTATTGCCTGATGTTTCTACTCCTGATGATCCTTCTATTCCGGATGATAAAGGATTTCCTTACGGAAACACAAACTTTAAAGGATGGAATTTTAATTTTGGTTATTTGATTACCACCAATATTTCGATTATTTTGGATTATAGCTTCACAAATGAAAAGATTGGAGATTTGAACCCAGCAACCCTAAGACCTTTTCCAGGCAAAAGCGATTATCATGACTTTGGTGTCCAATTGTTGTATGCGTTTTAACAACTTTTTGGTTTAAGATTAAAGGCTGACCATTTAGAATTGACTCCATAGAATATGAAAAAGTTATCTATCTGTTTCTTGTCTGTCTGTTTTTTTGCTTTTGGCAATACGCCAGCATCCCATCCGGAACAAGACGTTGTTAAAGAAAGCGAATTAGAATCGAGTGGAGGGGAGAGTACAGACGGACTTTCTAGAGAAGTCTATTTTTCTAAGGATAGTGAAACTCAGCTCGAAAAGCAAAGAGATGCTCTCACTACTGTCAAATTCAATATTTTGGGCGGTGCGATTTTATTGCAGGGCGACGTTAGGGTTCGCTACAAAGTCTTTTCTATAAAGGATGGTCCTGTAAGCTTAGTTGGAAATGATCCTGTAAGCTTAATTGGAAATTCAACCATACTTCCTCGCGATGCTTTTAATAATGAATTTAACTTATATCTCAATTATGTCGCACGTCGCTTTTATGCAAAATTGCGCTTAAAATTTTCCAACAAAATGGGAGCGCAGGGTGGAACGACAGGCAAATTTAGTTTAGAAAAAGCCTATTTTGGACACCAGGTATTCAGAGAAGGCGCAACAATTGTGGGGATCGAAGCAGGGCGACGTGATCTATTAGAAATGCTTGAATCGAAAGTGCAATTTGGTTCAAGAATGGATGGAGCGTCTGTTTATTTAGCCACTGAAGTTCCAAAATTATTTGAGTTTGATCTTAGGGGCATTTTGACAATTGTGGATTTTGCAAAAACACATTTTGCACCTATTATTCAAGTCAGTTTTTACAATATTTCTGATTATGGTCTTTATGTGAAATATGCGTATGTCGATTGGGAAAAAAAGGGCACAACACGTATTTTTAATGGATCTGGAAATGCAGATGGAAGAAAAGAGATGGAATTTAATCCAAGGTATCAATTTCGCATCTCTCAGTGGACTTTAGGATTTGTGCCAAGAACAAAGATATTGGGTAAGAAAGTGCGTTTTTATGGCGCATTTTTGTTGAATCATGCAGCTAAAAAAAGAGCACTGACAAATTGTAGAAGAGAAAATCTTGCCTGTTACGGGGGATTTACCTATGGAAATGCATATCAAAAGGGAGATATCTCTTTGGATGTGAATTATCAATATGTAGAAGCACAAAGTGTTCCTGGTTTTGACAGTTCTGGTATTGGAACTGGAAATCCAAGAGAAAATGTGTTTTATGGCCCTGCTAAAAATGATATCACGGGGGCGAAACTAAAACCCAATCAAATCACAGTATCCAATGCGAATGGTAATACAAACTTCAAAGGGGTAAGCGCCTCTTTTGCTTACATACTCACAAGAAATTTAAAATGGCAAATCAGTGGAAACTATTCTCGTCGACTCGATGGACAAATTGGCCCTAATCGCACCTTCAAACAAATTGATACCTCATTGATTTATAGCTTTTAAAATTTTATTTTTCTGTCTACAATTGTTGATATGATAAAAAGCAACTTGAAACTCCTGCCTAATGCAAAAAAGATTCTTCTTAAAGAAAGATTGGTTTTTGCATTAGGCAGGAGCCTCATCTTGTTTTTTTTATTTCTGTCTTCATGTGTTTTTTCTATTGAAGGTTCAAAAAACCTTAATCCAGATGTGGCAAAAACTAAACCCTCTATATCAATATTGAGTTTGGGCGCGTTGAAGCTAAGTGGGGATGTCAATGTATATACGCACTTGTTTAGTGCAAAAGATAATGGCGTCAAAATTCCAAGAAACACGACAAGTGGAGAGAAGGTTCAAACATTGATCTGGGAACTGGAATGTAATCTCTATGCAAAATATTTTTTTAAACATACCTTTGCAGAAGCGAACTTGCGTTTTGATAATGATATGGGAACACAAGGTGGAGAAACAGGAGGTATCGAATTACATCGTGCATTTATGGGATACCAATTTTTTGATGCAACAACAACACACTTAGACCTAATCATAGGTAGAAGAATCATCTCAGATCTTTTTGAATCCAAAGTGCAATATTACTATCTGACAAGGATTGATGGTGTTTACGTGGATTTTCATCATGCATTTCATGTGTTTGCTGACGTGGGTTTTAAGGGAGCTGGAATTGTATACAATTTTAAAGATCAACATTATGCCTACATTGTAGAACTTAGCATCAGACCTTTAGCAGCAAAAGGGATGTCTTTTAAATATAGCTTTACCAATTGGAGAAAAAAAGGTTTCAGTGACATTTATGATCTTTGGGGAAACGCACAAAATAGCGATGGAGTGCCTTATGGGCGTATTAAAGATAATCCACGCTATCGTTTTGAGATTTCGCAATGGATTCTAGGGTATAATTTTCATTTAAATACAATACCTATCAATGTATACGGTGCTTTTTTATGGAATCATGCAGCTAAAAAAAGCGCCCTTTTTGGATTTAAGAAAAAAAACAAAGCCTGGTATTTGGGGAGCAAAATTGGTCAAATGGGCGAACAAAATTCCTATTCATTTGAGTTTATTTATCAAAATGTAGAAGCACAATCTGTACCCGATTGGGATATGGCGGGCGTAGGAACTGGAAATCCACGTTTTAACATGATCTATGGACCTGCGTTTGATGATTTTACAGGTGAACAAATCTTGGTGACGCAAAAAAATGCAAATGGAGACGTTAATTTTAAGGGATTTGAAATCGATTTTCAATATGCTATAACTAAAAATATCCATCTAGAATTGATTTATTACCATTCTATCAATGAAGACAAGTCTATTGGTCCCTTTAGACGTTTTCACGACTTAGAAGTTGCGATGCACTATTTCTTTTAACCTGAGTTTCTAACTGACCTTACGCAACACCTTCTGCTTATATGAGGGCTGCAAAAAACAATCTACAGCTTTTTGAAACCTCTGCATAATTCAAGAATCCGATAAATTCGCCTCTTGTCCTCAACTTGAGTCTTGTCCTAAGCTGTCTACTCTAACGAGTATGCCAACTTCTGCCAAAACTCAATTTGAGCAAAATATGCAAATTTCTCCAAATCCTTGAATTATGCAAAGGTTTCATTTTGCTTCTCATTCAACTCTCATGGAGTTGAATTTCTTAAGCTACCTTGTATCTTGTTCCTTTCGCTCCTCCTATAAACAGAATTTACTGCGTAACATCAGTTTTTAAGTCTCAAAATAAGGCGTAGGAACAAATCGGTTGTCTTCTTCTTTTAAGAGTAAGACATCTGATTTGGGGATATCGAGTTGAGATATAATGTCATCTAGCGCCGTTTTTTCCCACTGATCTTGGAAAAAGAGCAAAGAAGTTTGTTTTTTTACGATGCGTTTCAAAAAGCCTTTCATATCATATTTTTCGTGTTTTGTGAAACGAATACCAATGAGTCGTAATAAAAAACCCCGAATACCAAAATTTTCAAAACTTAAACAGGGATGAACGTTTTTAAATGTAAAAATGGCCTTCCAAAATAATTTTTTAGAAAAGTTGGGTATAATTAAGAGTTTAGGAATTTCAAAAAGTGTATGTTCAGGTTTATTTTTTTTGAATAGGAATTTAAGGCGCGAGGCATAATATAGTATATCTTCAATATCCGCGCGCAAAATAAGAAAAGACATACAAAAGATTAAAATCCCGACCACGAAAAAGCCAAGAGAAGACGCGTAAGGGCCAAAAGGTTCCAAGATAAAAAGTAAAAAAGAGGCCACTAAAACACCTAGAAAACTCAAAAAACTATTTGTAGCAATCACTTGCCCGCGCATATTTTCTGGACTTTGCGTTTGAATAAATGTGTCCATAGGAACGACAAAAAGTCCTCCAAAAACACCCATTAAAATAAGGATGACAATGACGGCAATCAAATGTGAGGAAAAAAGTGCAGTTAAAATAAAGGATAGAGCCATCCCTAAAGCTCCGAAATAACTGATAGTAAATTTTCCTCTCTTAGAAAGTTTACCTGCCAAAAAAGATCCCGAAGCAATGCCGATCGCGGAGAATAAAAATAAGTATCCCCCTTTTGTTTCATCTAAATTCAGACGCTGTATGGCAAAAGGAATGATGTTGAGCTGAATAAACGCAGCCACAAAAAGAAAAAAGGAGGATGATACGATCGCTGTAATTAAAAAAGGGCGTTTTGTGCTTTCTTTAAGCGTTTGATACAGTTCTTTTAAAGGAAACGTATTGAGTTTTTTTTCAGTGCCAATTTTGGGTGTCGGCTGAATTTTAAAGCTTGAAAGCAAGCCAACTACAGCAACAAGAACGCAAAATAACACAGCAAAGGTAAGATGCTTGTCTGTCATATCTGTAAGAAAGGAGGCTAAAAACGTTCCAATAATACAGGCCAAATACATAGAAGCTGTTAAAGATCCATTAGCTTTGGCAATTTGATCTTTTTCGACAAGCTCTGGAACAATGCCATATTTTGCAGGGCCAAAAATGGCGCTTTGCGTGGCCATCAAAAAGAGCATGACGTACGCTGCCCAGGCAAGTTGGTAGAAAAAGACAAATACGCCCACAATGGCAATAAAAAGTTCTAGCCATTTTACGCCCACAGTGATTTTCTTTTTTGAAACTTTATCAGCTAGGATACCCGATGTTTGCGAAAAGAGGAGAAAGGGCAAAACAAACGTGGCTCCGACTTTTGCCAAAACACTGCTTGCTTCTGCGGTCCCATAGATTCCAATGAGCAAAAAGACAATCAATATTTTAAATAGGTTGTCGTTTAATACGCCCAAAAATTGCGTACAATTTAAGTAGGCGAAAGAGGAAATGGAAAATCTTTTTTTCATTGCAAACCTACTGGGTTAGATTTATAATTTATGCTCGACAGTACCACAAAACTTGATTTATATGCATTCAAAACTAACCTTACATGATAAGGCCCATTCCGGTTGAAAGTTTTAAGATGAAAGCATACAATCTTAGATAATTATGAATACATTTGAATGGATCGCATCTCCACATTTACATGCGATGTTCCCTGTTTTTTTAGAAAGATTAAATAGGGATACGGGGAAAAAAAAGATTTGCGTGTTTCCCAATGCTTTTGTCAAATCCGCCCTGTTTTTTGAAGGAGTGAAAAAAAACTGCTCTTTTGGGTTATTTGAAATTTTTTATTTGGACGAGCTGACCTTTTTTTTACAAACCCTTTTTCAAAAAAAACAGCAAAAAAAGCTCTTTACCTACCAGGAGCTTGTGTTTTATCTAGAAGAATTTTTGGAAAATATGAACCACAATCTTTTAGAAAAAACAGCCCCTCTCACTTTAAAGCGAAAATTGCTTCCACATCTTTTGCAACAATTTGCAAAAGAGCTCCATGAGGCCGTCTGCAATCCTCAAAAACCCCTTTCAAAGAAAAAACAGCAATTGGTGGATACTCTTCTTAAAGAGTCTATTTTTTTAAATCCTTTTGAAATGCAATTTGATCAAGCGCAAGAATTTGAAATTCATTTCTTTGGATTTGATACCTTTGAGCTTGTTACAATGGAGCTATTTTTTAGATTGAATCA